>JARRNI010000071.1:0-13831 GCA_037385125.1 Pseudolabrys sp. | reverse complement strand
GACCCATCGTCCATGGTCATCGTCAGCGTATTCGAGGTCCCTGTCGGGCTATAAATGGTGCCATTGGAAAGTGCTGCGCTGGCATCCGAAAGCGATCCAGTGACTTCGAGCGTGCCGCCGGTACCGTCAAGGTTGTTGACGATCGTCAGGCCGTTCATCGTCACGAAATCAAGCGTGCCGTTGCCACGATCGTCAGCGTTACCTGCTTTGTCAGCGGGTCAGCAGTCCCGTCGAGATCTGCAATTCCGATGCCCGACAAGAGCACCTCAGTATCGGCCGCCTGCGCCTGTGCGAACCCGCCGCCAAAAATGTATTCACCGCCGCTGACCGTGGCCCCGTCGCGCAGGGTCAGTTTCTGCCCGCTGTCGATCAGCACCTGGCCGCCGCTCTGACCGTTGTTGCCGAGGTTCACCGTGGCGCCGCTGAACGTGCTATTGAGCGCAACCTCAATGGTGCCGCCGTCGTTGACCGTGCCATCCAAAATGCCGCTGTGGTTGAGTATCAGCGTCTGACCGCCCCCAACATGTACCGTCCCTAAATAGTTGAAAACGATATCGCTGCTCAGCGTGGCGCCGCCAGCGGCGACGTCGATCAGCCCGCCATTGTTGCTGATCATCCCGTTCGTATCAGTAAGTTGGAAGTCGGGCGATCCGGCGACCGAGGTATCCACGCTCATGACCCTGAATGCAGTGCCGCCTGACCCATCGTCCATGGTCATCGTCAGCGTATTCGAGGTCCCTGTCGGGCTATAAATGGTGCCATTGGAAAGTGCTGCGCTGGCATCCGAAAGCGATCCAGTGACTTCAAGCGTGCCGCCGGTACCGTCAAGGTTGTTGACGATCGTCAGGCCGTTCATCGTCACGAAATCAAGCGTGCCGCTGCTCGCCACGATCGTTAGCGTTACCTGCTTTGTCAGCGGGTCAGCAGTCCCGTCCAGATCTGCAATTCCGATGCCCGAAAACAGGACCGAATTGTTCGCGGCCGCCTGTGCGAACCCGCCGCCAAAAATGTATTCACCGCCGCTGACCGTGGCCCCGCCGCGCAGGGTCAATTTCTGCCCGCTGTCGATCAGCACCTGGCCGCCGCTCTGGCCGTTGTTGCCAAGGTTCACCGTGGCGCCGTTGAAGGTGCTATTGAGCGCAACCTCAATGGTGCCGCCGTCGTTGACCGTGCCACCCAAAATGCCGCTGTAGTTGAGTACCAGCGTCTGACCGCCCTCAACCTGTACCGTCCCCAAATCGTTGAAAACGATATCGGTGCTCAGCGTGGCACCGCCGGCGGCGACGTCGATCAGCCCGCCATTGTTGCTGATCATCCCGTTCGTGTCGGTGAGCGCGACAACAGGCGATGCGGCGTTCGTGGTATCCACGCTCATGACCCTGAATGCGGTGCCGCCTGACCCGTCGTCCATGGTCATCGTGAGGTTCGAACTGGTGTCACCGGGGGCATACAAAATGCCGTTGGAGAGCGCAGCGCTGACGTCCGAAAGCGCCCCCGTAAATTGAAGCGTGTCAGTCCCTTCGCCGGTGACCCCCGTCAGGTTATAGGTCGAAACAGCAGCAGCAAGCGTCGCAAAATCAAGCGTCCCGTTGCTCGCCACGATCGTCAGTGTGATCGTCTGAGCGGAGTTCCCGCTGAGATCTCCAATTCCGATGCCCGACAACAGGACCGAATTGTTCGCGGCCGCCTGCGAAAAACCACCGCCAAAAATGTATTCACCGCCGCTGACCGTAGTGTTATCGAGATCGAGCTCGGCACCGTTGCTCAGGCTGAGCGAGTGGACCTCGATCGCGGTACCAGTCGCAATGACCACGGCACCCGTCACCGCCTGGCCGTATCGATCAACGCCGATCACAGCGTCGTCAACCGGGCCAGGCACGGGGTCGGGATCCCAGTTCGCGGCGTTGGCCCAATCGTGGTCGGTAGCGCCGGTCCAGAATATCGTTTGGCCGAGATAGTAGCTTTGCCCGTTCCCCGCCATGGTATTGCCGGCCAGGTCAATGGTCTGAACCATCAACGTGCCGCTGCCCGCCGACAGCGTCACCCCGCTCGCCGACCACATCCCCGATACCGCCGTCGCATTCACCCAGGTCGTGCCGTCGGCGCTCACCTGGATCAGTTCACCGTTGCCCAACGTGCCGCTATAGGTGCCACTCACCGTCTGCAATGCCACGCCGGTGATGAAGTCGCCGGCCGTCCCGGTGTCGTCGCTCAGCGCCGTCACCGTCGCAACCGCCGTCGGCGGCGTCTGATCAATCGTGACCGCACCAAGATCGAATGGAGGGCCCTCGTTGCCCGCAGCGTCAAACTGTTTCACCTGAACGTCAGTGTAGACGCCTTCCGTCAGCGTGAAACTCGTTGCGCTGCCGTCAACCCAGTTCGTGCCGCCATCCGTGCTGTATTGCCACGTCGCACCGTCCTCTAACCCGCTGACATTAACCTGCCCGTTGGAAGTATTCTGATCACCACCGTCGGCCCCGGTATCGCTCGCCAACACTGCACTCAACGCAGCCGGCGCCAGCGTGTCCACGCTGATGTCGTGCGTGACGGTCGTGGTGTTGCCCGCCGCATCCGTGGCTACCGCCGTCAGCGTCTCCGCGCCCTGACCAAACGCGTCAATCTCCGCCGACGACAATACGTAGTGCCAGGTCGTCGCCGTGTCGGCCACAACCGCATTGCCGTTCAGCGTTACCGTCGAGCCGGAATCGTTGGTGCCTGTCGGCCACAACCGCATTGCCGTTCAGCGTTACCGTCGAGCCGGAATCGTTGGTGCCCGTCACCGTCACCGTGGCGTCGCGCTCGGCTATGTTGATGACGTCGTCCGTCGCCACCGCATCAATGCCAACCGTCGGCGCCAGCGTGTCGACCGCCACCGTCTCGGCTGAGGACACGCTGCCATCATTGCCCGCAAGATCCGTGAACGCACCCACCGTGAAGCTGATCGTGCCCGACGCCGTGTTCGCCGGCGGCGTCAGCGTCGCAGTGTAGGTCGTGGCATCAACCATCGTGAAGCTGCTCAGGCTGCCTGAGCTCGGCGTCACCGTCGGCAAAGACGCCGGCTGCTCGCTGAACGTCAGCGTAATCGTCGCCGAGTCGCCGATGTTGAGCGCCGAATCATCCGTCGTCAGCGCAACCGTCGGCGGAGTCTCGTCAACCCTTAGCGTGTCCGTGGCCTGCGGCGCCGGGTTGCCGGCGGCATCAGAAACGTCCGCCGTCACCATATAGTTGCCGTCCGTGAGGCTAGCGAGGTCGCTGGTCGAGACGGTCCACATCGTCGCCTGCAATCGTGTCGATCGTGATGCCCGGCGCCGTGGTGTCGATGGTGATGTCCCAGGCGTGGTCGGTGGATGCGGGGCTTTCATTGCCGGCGGCGTCGATCACCGTCGCCCGGAAATCGTAGGTGGTGCCGTCGGTCAGCGCCGCCGTGGTGATGTCGACATAGCCGGCGGTGATGTCACCGGCCGCCAGCGTCACCGCGCTGCCCAGCGCCGTGGTGCCGTCGTAGAGCTGCACCGTGTCGCCGGCCACCGCCCCGGTGCTGCTGAGGTCGACGCGGATCGTCGGGGTGGTGTCGTCGGTGCTGCCGCCGTCCACCAGCGGGTCCTGCACCGCGCCCACATTGTCGCTTATCGAAGTGATCGACGGCGCGTTCGGCGTTGCTATGTCGATGAGTTGGGCGAGCGAGAGCGTCGTCGACCCGTGCAGTTGGAATTCGCTATCAAAAGATGAATCAACAGATGTGAATTGAAATTCTTCAATGGATGTGAATGTGGCGGTAATGAGTTTTCCGTTATTATCAACATGGGTGATTACGAGTGTACCCGTATCGCCGACCGCGTCGGGGTACCACTCGACGGTGTCCGTCGTTAACAAGCCGAAATCGAGCACCACTTTATCGTGGCTGCCGTCGCCGCCGTCCAGCACGACATCGAACGTTGAGCTGCGCTGAACCGAAACTTGGTCGTTGCCGGCATCGCCGAAGACGTAAACGGTAGAGGGTAGCAGGGCGGTGCCGCTAAAATCCCCGGAGATAACCAGCGAATCGTTGCCACCGCTGCCGTGGACGACGATCTCTTCGATCCCGGTCATCTCGACAAGAACATTGCCCGTACTATTTGATAACAGGATCTCGCCTGAGCCTGCATAATTTTGGTTGGTGCGCAGCTCGTACGCCGCAACCGGCTCGACCCAAACATTATCCGCAGCGGTCGTCCCCGTGACATCGAGGATGTCCTTTGCTGTATCAGCGGCGACGCCGCTCACTGAAATCGGCGTTCCTGCGACAGTGCTGAGGTCAACGTGTGTTGTAACGTCGCCGGCTGGAGGTGGCGGAGGTGCCGGCACAATCACATCAGTAGTGGTCGTAGTCGTCGTGCTCGTCTGCGTGATTTCAGTCGTCGATACCAAACTTGTATTGATTAGACCCGTCTGCGTCGGCGTCTGCGTGCCGGCCAGCGGCCCGGTATTGTGCGGTTCGGGATTGCTCGGCTGGTTCTGGTTAAATTCCAGCTGCGGCGGCGTGGAACTACCGGTGCCGCCACTTGGCGCGGATTGTGGATGCGAATTTTGTTGATTCTGTTGGTTATGTTGGTCTTGTTGATTCTGCTGGTTCTGTTGCTGCGGTACAGCGATTTGCGGATAATTTTGCACCAACTGGGTGGCAGCATTCACCTGAGCGACTAGAGCAGGGCTCAGGTTCGCGGTCGGCACGGGGGTAAAGACGGGAGGTTGATTGACGCCCGTGGCGGTGACGGTGGCCGCCGAGAAAACTGTCACCGTCCCAATTACCCTCCCGGCGGAATCCGTGAGAGTATAGGTGCTGTCATGTCCGTTATTGTCCCTCACCGCAGTATAGCTGCAAATATTCCCTCTCGCTTCGCACCCCATTGCACCCGCGGTGCCACGAATGCCGACGGTTGCGACCGGGGTTTTGATATATCCAAGCCGCCGGTCCTTGCGACCGCTCCGGCCACGAATACGAGACCGCCGTGAACAAGACTGAGCAAACCAGAATTTGTGGTTGAGTTCGCCTCATAAGCAAAGTCGTTCATGACCATCCGCGTATTGGCGGACAGGTTGAGCGCAGTGCCGTCGACTAAGATAATGCCGACCGTCGAATTGCTGCCGGTCTGTATGACGTCGCCCTGGTCGATTGCATCGCCGGCGTTCAGGGTGATAGCGACGCCGTTACGTATGGCTGTCACCGAGCCGGTTAGCTTGTCCACTTTACCAATGAATTGCCCTGCGGCTGCAGGCGGCGACGTGGCTTGCGCGTATTGATTGGGAGCAAGCGGGCCAGCCAACTTTTCGACGACGTCCGCCGGAAGCGTGGCACCATCGGGTGCAACCAAGTCCGGCAGTTTTTCGTGCTGGAAATAATCGTTGATGCGGAGGTGCTGTCCCTTCGGCCCGTCGAGGGTGAGATCGGATCCCGATCTCTTGAAGTCAGCAGAAAACAGCAGCTGCGCATTCGGAACAATCAGAAACGCAGCATCGGCACCGTCGCTAGAAATTGAGTGCCCAGCTTCACTTTTACCGTGCGGCGTGCCAGATGGGTCGATCATATTTATGTCAGACCGACGCGGCTACCGTTCACTTCCCCGCGATTCCGTACGGTCAGCCGGCAGTCATGCCCCCCTTAACTTTTTTTAATAATAGCACCCAGACGCATTGTTGTGTGAACTAGTTCACTCATTAGCTGTGTTTTTCCGTCTATGGCTGATTTTAACAATGAATCAACGCCAAGTGGCGGGGCAAATATTACAACCTGGAAGTGATTGGCTTGGTGCGCGGCCTCACCCGCCTCGGCTGGCCGACGACCATTTGAGTCAAATTATAACAATTTGGCCTGGTAACGCTTCACCTTAGCCATTGAAACAACACGCCGTTTCGGCGTCCTTTAACTGGCCTGAAAAGCCATCCGAGTTAGCGATGCACCGCTCGAAAGGGGATTAGACCGGCTAACTAAGGCCGGCAGCGCGCCCCCGCGAGCGGGAGCGTCGAATGGTGGCCCTATCAATTTTGCGCGCCGCAGTGCGCCTACCGGGGGTGGCCGTGTTGATCTGCCTGTGCGCGGGCAGCACACTGGCACGACCGGCCCTGCCGCAGACCGGCAAGCTCCTGGCTGCCGATGTGCCAATCGCCGTGCCGCCCAACCCCTTGCATCTGGCTGCCCTTGAGCCGGCCGATCTGGCCGCGCCCGAGCCCCCACTGCCAGCTCCCAAAGGGCCGTTCGGGCTGACGGCGATCGAAACCGGCCCATTATCGGCACGCTGGGACATTCTCCAGCCGGTCATCCGGCGTGAAAGGCTGATCCTGGCCAAGTGTCGCGACCATGCGACTCACTGCCCGGCCGCGGCCGCCAAGTTCAACGTCATCATCGCAGCCGCACGCGTCCGCAGCGGCCGCGCCCGTGTCGGCGAGGTCAACCGCGCGATCAATTTGGCCATTCGGCCGGAGAGCGACCTGGCCCAATACGGCCTGCCGGATGTCTGGTCGTCGCCGCTCGAGACCTTCGGATCCGGCGCCGGCGACTGCGAAGACTATGCGATCGCCAAATACGTGGCGCTCAGCGAAGCCGGAGTGCCGGCATCGGACCTTCGGTTGGTGATCGTTCATGACCGTCGGGTCAACCAATTCCATATGGTTGCCGCTGCGCGCATCGAGGGTCGCTGGCTCATCCTCGACAACCGAACCATGCGCCTAGTGGCCGACAGCGACGTTCCGGACCTCACCCCGCTGGCGGTGCTCGGCGGGGCGCAGACGCCGACGATTGCCGATACGCCGGCGCCGCGACCCGCCCCACCGCCTGCAAAGTCGGCGAAGGTATGGAATACTGCGGGCCTCGCCGTTCTGCTTTGATCGGCGCCGTGGCGCGGTTGGCCGACTCCCGGGCGATGTAATAGGCTGCCGCCAACCCGCGCCGGGAGAAACCGGTCCCTGCGCGCGACCGAACCAACCCAGTATTCTTCTGCATGGCCATACCGTCGCCCATGGGGCTACTCAAAAGCCGCGCGCTCAGGCTCATAGAATATCTGGCGCTGGCGGTCGGCCTAGTGGCCATGCCCAGCATGACAGTACCCAGTCTCGGCGCCGGCGCGCACATGGCGGTCACGGTCGCGCTGTGGTGCTGCCTCGCCGTTTTTGCCGGCGAGCTTGTCGCCAAGGCCTGGCTGCGGTCGCGCGCGGAGACGCATTATCTGCTTTCGACCGAAGGCGTGATCGATCTGTTGGCAGTGCTGCCGGTGCCGGTCGCGCTCATCTTCGGCATGCTGCCGGCAACGGCTTGGCTTCTGGCCTCGCTATGGGTTTTGAAGCTTGCGACCTACGTGCCGGGCCTGTCGATGCTCGGCCGCGTGATCCAGCAGGAGGCACGGCCGCTCGCGAGCGGCTTCGTGATCTTCGTGATCATTCTCGTGCTGGCGAGCGTCGCGCTGCACGTATTCGAGGGCGCCGGCCAGCCCAAGCAGTTCGGCAGCCTGCCGCTGGCATTATGGTGGGCGGTGACCACATTGACCAGCACCGGCTACGGCGACGCGGTGCCGATCACTCCGGCGGGCCGCATCATCGCCAGCATCGTGATGATCAGCGGTCTCGGCGTGTTCGGACTGTGGACCGGCATCCTGGCCACCGGCTTTGCCGCCGAGCACCGCCGCCGCGACTTCATCCGCAACTGGGACCTGGTGACTAGCGTGCCGTTTCTCAGCAATCTCGATCCGCCCTCCGTCATCGAGCTGACGCGCATGCTGCGGCGGCTGGACCTTGCCGAAAAAACGGTGGTGGTGCGGCGCGGGCGTCCCGGCGACTGCATGTATTTCATCGCTTCCGGCGAAGTGGAGGTCAAGGTGCAGCCGCATCCGATCCGGCTCGGCGCCGGCGCATTCTTCGGCGAGATCGCGTTGCTGGCCGGCGGCCCGCGTACTGCCACCGTCACGACGACGATGCCCACCACTTTGCTGATGCTGGAGGTCAGCGATTTCCGCGCCTTCACCGCGCACCATCCCGAGCTCGCCAAGACGGTCGAGGCGGAAGCCAAGCGCCGTGCCAAACACGCCGCGCACAGGAATCATCCTCTGGCGCGCAAGTGACGGCAGCTCACTTGCTGATCTGCACCGTCAACGCGCAGGGCTCCCGCCTACGCCTTTTCGGTACTTGTCCGACGCGCACAGACTGCGGTATCCAGCGGCGGAACCAAAGCGTAGGAGGAGCGTTTCGGTTGCGGGGCGATCTAAAGCAGTGCACGGCTCGTATTTGTCCTCTCACCATATGAAATGGTGCCGTGCCTTCGGAGGAGCGCAAATGACAATCAAGCACCGCAAGCCACGGAATTCCGCCCAAGCCGGCGTCAGCCGACGCAGTTTTATGCAAGTCGGTCTCGGCGCCACCGCCGCCGGTCTCATGCTGAAAGACAATGTCGCCTGGGCGGCGATGGAAAAACACCCCGCGCTCGGCACCTATCCGGCCGGCGTGCACGACGGCACCGCCTTCGTCGGCGGCGTAATGCCGCTCACCGGCCCCTATTCCAGCTCGGGCAAGGACATGAAGGCTGGATTCGAGCTCGCCGCGAAGCACATCAATGACGGCAGCCAGATCACCGACGCTATCCCCTCCCTGAAAGGAAAGAAGGGCCTACTCGGCAAGAAGTTGGAAACCGGCGTCGCCGATAGCCAGACCAAGCCGAACCCGGCGATCCAGGCGGCGACCCGCTTTATCCGTAACAACAAGGCCATCATGCTCACCGGCGCGGTGTCGAGCGCGGTGGCGATCGCGCTCGAGAAGCTTGGCCAGCGCGAGCACGTCATCTTCATGGTCGGCAACAGCGGCTCCAACGATACCACCGGCAAGGACTGCCAGCGCTACGGCTTCCGCTCGCAGAACTCCGCCTATATGGCGGCCAAGGCGCTGTCGCCAGTGCTGGCCAAGGAGCTCGGCAAGGGCAAGAAGGTCGCCTATCTGACGCCGGACTACACCTACGGTCACAGCGTATACAACTCGATGAAGGAGTTCACCGGCAAGGAAGGCTGGACCGAGGCCACCAACCAGTTGGCCCCGCTCGGCACCACCGACTTCTCCTCCTACCTGCTCAACATCGCGAACTCGGGCGCCGACGTCTTCGTCAACATCGCCTTCGGCGCCGATGCCGTGGCCTCCACCAAGCAGGCGCAGCAATTCAATATCCTGCAGAAGATGAAATACGTGGTGCCGAACATTTCTCAGTTCCAGGCCAAGGAGCTGGGCGCGAAGATCATGGGCGGCACCTACGGCACGCAGCCCTGGTGGTGGAAGGAAGAAGACCACTTCCCGCTCGCCAAATACTTCGTCCAGGACTTCGAGAAGGCTTACGGCTACAAGCCGCGCTGGGGCGCCAGCGAAGTCTACGTGCAGCTCATGATTTGGGCGGACGCGGTCGCGCGCGCCGGCTCGTTCTATCCGGTCGACGTGATCAAGAAGCTGGAGGACGGCACCAAGGTCGATAGTATCTACGGCAAGGTCTGGTACCGCGCCGGCGACCACCAGATGGTGCGCCCCGTGCCCGTCGTGCAGGGCAAGAAGCCCGACGAGATGAAGAGCAAGGAAGACTATTACAAGATCGTCGAGATCGTGCCCGGCGACAAGGCCGTGCCGCCGCTCAGCGAGACCGGCTGTCACATGCCGGGCTACGGAGCCTAGAGCATTGCAAGGCGCGGCGGTCCGGCGCTGTCCGGGCCGCCGCCAGCCGGCCTATTCGTTGCATTGCATCAGCTGTACCTGCGTGGATTTCCGCACAAGCGTCGGCTAGCGTTTGCCATCGATTTCGAGACCCTTGCCCCATGCCGACGCTCGGCCAGTTTCTTTCGCAAGCCTTTAACGGCCTCGCCTTCGGCAGCCTGCTGGCGCTGATCTCGAGCGGGCTCACTATCATCCTCGGCACGCTCGGCGTGTTGAATTTCGCGCACGGCGCCATGTTCATGGTCGGTGCCTATGTGGCCTATGTGATCCTCAGCCATTTCGGCTCCTACGCTGCGGCCTTGTTCGGCGGCGCCGCGGCGCTGGTCGTGCTCGGCGTGCTGACCGAGCGCATCCTGATCCGGCGCTACTACGACCGGCCGCCGCCGGATCAGATCCTGGTCACCTTCGGCCTCGGTATCATGATCGTGGAGGCCATGCGCTACATCTTCGGCGGCCTGAGCCAGCGCGTGCCGCTGCCGAGCTGGGGCGAAGGCATCGTCAATTTCGGCTATTTCTTCTACCCGCTCTACCGGGTCGAGGTGATCGGGATCGTGGCGGTGATCCTGATCGTGTTCTATCTCTTGCTCTACCGCACCTCGGTCGGTCTCATCGTGCGCGCCGGCATCGAGGACCCGCTGATGGTCGGGTTGCTCGGGGTGCGGCTGCGCCGAGTCTTTTTGATGGTGTTCGCGCTCGGCGCCATGGCAGCCGGCATTGCCGGCGTCATCTATTCGCCACTGTCCACCATCATCCCCGACATGGGCGAGCCGTTCCTGGTGCAGTGCTTTGTTGTGGTGGTGATCGGCGGGCTCGGCTCGTTTCCGGGCGCGGTGGTGGGCGGCATCGTGGTCGGCGAGATGCTGAGCCTGACCACGCTCTATGATCCGGCCTACGCGCAGGCCGCCATCTATGCCGCCATGACGCTGGTGCTGATCGTGCGGCCGCGCGGGCTGTTCGGCGCGCACGGACGGGTGTGATGGCGTCGTCGCGGTCATCTCACGTCATGCGCTGGCTGCCGGAGATCGCGGTGGCGGTCGCACTCGTCGCCCTGCCGCTCGCGACCGGCGCGGTCGACCTGTGGACGCGGGTGCTGATCTGGGGCCTGTTCGGCCTCGGCTTCTCGCTGCTGTTCGGTTTTGCCGGCCTGTTGTCATTCGGCCAAGCGGCCTTCTACGGCACCGGGGGCTTTGTCACCGCTTATCTCCTGACCGGCTACGTTTTATCGAGCGTCTGGCTCGCCATGCTGATCGGCACGGCGGCGGCGGCCCTATTCAGCGTCGTGGTCGGCTTTCTCGCGCTGCGCCGGGTTGGCATCTATTTCGCCATGATCACGCTCGCCTTCGGCGAGCTGTCCTATTTCCTAGAGAATTCACCGCTGTCGGCCTGGACTGGCGGCGAGAACGGGCTGCCCGGAATTCCCGCGCCAACGCTCGAAATCGGCGGCTGGCGCATGGCGTTCACTGGGAGCTGGCCGAGCTACGAGTTGGTGGCCGGGTTGTTCTTTCTCGGCTATGTGCTGGCGCGCTTCGTTACGCTGTCGCCGGTCGGCAGCGTGCTGACCGCAATCCAGCACAATCCGTTACGCACTGCCGCCGTCGGCCACAGCGTGCCGGGCTACAAGCTCGCGGTGTTCGTGCTGGCGGCCGCCTATGCCGGCCTCGCCGGCGCGCTGCTCGGCATCTTCCAGAGCTACATGCCGCCCGGCGCCTTCGATCTGGCCACCTCGGGGCAGCTCGTGATCCAGACCGTGATCGGCGGCGCCGAACTGCTGCTCGGTCCGGCGATCGGCGCGGCGATCTGGCTGTCGCTGCGAAATTACTTGCAGCAACTACCCGTGGTCGGCGACCTGTGGAAGTTCGTCCTCGGCTTCGTGTTCGTGCTGCTGGTCACCGTTCTGCGCAAGGGGGTGGGAGGAGAAATCGTCGTCTGGTGGCGGGTGCTGATGCAGAGATTCGTTCCAGCGAAGGCGGCGGCGCCGGCCCTGAGCCCCGAGCAACTCGCCGAGGCCGCCGCCACGCTGCAGCCGCTGATTGTCGCCGGACAGAAGCAGACCGCGGCGCTGGAGGCGAGCGGCGTCAGCAAGAGCTATGGCGGTATCCACGCCGTCGACGGCGTCTCCTTCTCCGTGCCGCCCGGCGCGCTCTACGCCATCATCGGGCCCAACGGCGCCGGCAAGAGCACTTTCCTGCGCCTGCTCGCCGGCGAGGAGCATCCCGACGACGGCACTATCTTCGTCAACGGCCTCAACCTGACCGGCGCCGACGTGACAACGGCGGCGCAGCAGGGCATCGCCAAGAGCTTCCAGATCAACCAGCTTTTCCTGCATCTCACCGTACGGCAGAACCTGCGCATCGGGGCGCTCGGGCGCTATCGCGGCCGCATCCGCTTCGACATTTTCCGCAGCGCCGAGAGCATAGCGTCGGTCGAGCGCCTGATCGACGCGCTGCTCGACGAATTGCGCCTGAACGAGCATGCCGACGCCCCGGTGGACACCTTGGCCTATGGCGAGAAGCGGCGACTGGAGCTCGGCCTCGCGCTCGCTTCGCGTCCTTCGGTGCTGCTGCTCGACGAACCGCTGGCGGGCTTGAGTCCGCAGGAGCGCGAGGACGTCAAGCAGCTCATCAAGGATCTGCGCAAGGGCCGCACCATGGTGCTGGTCGAGCACGACATGGACGCGGTGTTCGAGCTGGCCGAGCGCATCATGGTGCTGGCGGAAGGCCGCCGCCTGGCGGAAGGCGACGTCGAAACCATCCAGAAGGACGAAAAGGTGCAGCAGGCCTATCTCGGCGGATTGGATTTCTGACGCGCATGAGCCCGAAAAGTGGAAATCGATTTTCGAAAAAGATCATGCCCAAGCAAAATGCCAGGGACGCATTGATTCAAACTAACGGATTGGGCTCTCAATGAGCATAATCGAGCTCGACAAGATCAACAGCTATTACGGCGACTCGCACATCCTGTTCGACGTCTCCATGGAGGTGCGCGAGAAGGAGGTGGTCGCCCTGCTCGGCCGCAACGGCGCCGGCAAGTCGACCACGCTGAAGACGCTTGCCGGCGTGCTGCATCCGCGCTCGGGCACCATCAAGCTGGCTGGCGAGGAACTCCACCATCTGCCGACCTACGAGATCGCGCGCCGGGGCCTGCAGCTCGTGCCCGACGAGCGGCGCATTTTCGGCAGCCTGACGGTGGCCGAGAACCTGAAGCTGGCGACGCTATCGGCGGACGATCCCTGGCCGATCAAGCGCATCTACGAGATGTTTCCGCGGCTGGAAGAGCGGCGCGAGTCGCGCGGCGGCTACCTGTCGGGCGGCGAGCAGCAGATGCTGGCGATCGCGCGCGCGCTCATCCGCAATCCGCGCGTCATCCTGCTGGACGAGCCGTTCGAGGGGCTGGCGGCCATCATCGTGCGCGACCTGCTGGACATCTGCCAGCGGCTGGTGGCGGAAGGACCGACGGTGATCATTGTCGAGCAGAACCTGCGTGCGGCACTGCGGCTGGCGACGCGCTGCTACGTGCTCAACAACGGGCAGATCGTGTTCACCGGCTCGACCGAGGAATTAAAGGCGAATCCGGAGGTCACCAGCCGCTATATCGGGATTTAGCGGATATAAGCTTCGGTGGCGTAGCGGCGCATCATGCGCGTGCTGTTGTAGTAGGAGCCGATCTTACCGATGGCCTGCTTCATCATCCAGATCCAGCGCGGCCCGTTGTCGTAATAAAGCGGCAGCACGACTTCTTCCAGTTTGCGGTAGAGCTCGGCGGGATCGTTGGTGTGCTTGTCGGAGCCGCCATCACCGTTGCCGATGGCCCAACCGGTCACGCCTTCGATCCACGCCTCCAGCCACCAGCCGTCCAGCACGCTCAGGTTCAAAACGCCGTTAAGCGCCGCCTTCATGCCGCTGGTGCCAGAGGCTTCCATCGGCGGCAGCGGGGTGTTGAGCCAGATGTCGACGCCAGACACCAGGCTCGCCGCGATCTTCATGTCGTAGTTGGGCAGGAAGACGATGGGGACGGTATCGGCGATTTCGGCAATGTGGCGGTTGATCTCCTCGATGAGCCCCTGCCCCTGCACGTCGCTCGGATGCGCGACGCCGGCAAACACCACCTGGAACGGAAGCTTGCG
>JARRNI010000070.1:0-17189 GCA_037385125.1 Pseudolabrys sp. | reverse complement strand
GGCGGAGCGCTTCGTGGTGCGCCGCCAGGGCAAGGGCACCTTCGTCGCGCTGCACGACGAGGCGCGCATTCTGTTCCAGTTCTTCAAGCTCCTCCCCGACAGCGGCAAGAGCGAGTTTCCCGAAAGCCAGATTCTCAGCGTCGAAACCGACGCCGCCGATGCCCGCGCGGCCGCCGCGCTCGACCTGCGTCCGGGCACGCGCATCGTGCGCATCGAGCGCCTGCGCTCGCTCGCTGGCAAGGTCTGCATCTTCGAGCGCATCGCACTTCCGCGCGCGCTGTTCCCGGCGATCGAGAAGCGCGCTCTGCCCAACAATCTCTACGAACTCTACCGTTCCGACTTCGGCGTCACCATCGTGCGCGCGTCCGAAAAGCTCAAAGCCGTGGCGGCGGGAAAGCGCGAAGCCAAGCATCTCGGCCTGGTGGCGGGCGCGCCGCTGCTGTCGGTCGACCGCACCGCGATCGCCGCCGACGGACGGCCGGCGGAATGGCGGCTGTCGCTGTGCCGCACCGACACACTGCACTACGCATCGGATCTGAGGTGAGCGCGATGGGTTCGCTCGCCGACATCTCAGTCGAGATGGAAGCCTTGCGCGCGCACGAAGGCGCCGAAATCGGCGCGCTGCGGCACGGCATATTGCCGCGCCTTGTCCTCCGACCAGCCATAGAAATCCGCGGCGCCAAAGCGTTCGACGTCGCGCTGACCGCGGTAGGGACGCGTCGCCGCGCGCCTGCGGTCGTAAGCCTCGACCTGCGCGGCGAGATCGCCTTCATCGAAGCGCTCCCCATGCAGCGTGGTCGCCAGCGAAAGCCGCGGCGACAGCACGCCCTCGTCCGCCGGCCAGCCGACGCACATGCCCGACACCGGCACCACCTTCTCCAGCAACTCGGCGATGGCGCGCGCGTGATCGCGGATCACGCTGATTGGGCAGCAGCCGAGCCCGACCGCGTCCGCCGCGCGCAGGAAGGTGGCGAGCATGACCGCCGCATCCACCGTCGCGTTGAAGAACAGGTCGAGATGGTCGTTGGGAAACGGCTTGCCGCGCAGCGCGGAAACTTGCGGCAGGCGGCGGCCGTTGGCGAGGAAGACCAGGAACACCGGCGCTTCGACGAGCCACGGCATCGACGGCATGAGCGCGGCGATCTGCCTGCGCCGCTCGCCGTCCCGCACGATAACGATATCGGCCTGCTGCAGGTCGCTCTTCGACGGCGCGCTGAGCGCGCGGGCGCACAGAAGCTGCAGCAGTTCCGCGGGAACATCGCGCGGCAGGTAGCGGCGGCAAACGCGGCGCGCGGCAAGACGAGCCAATGCGTCGAGCCCGGGCAGCGTTTCGTCGACGGCGAAGCGCTCCCCGAAGCGCGCAGCCAGCGCATCCTGAATCTTTTGAACGGCTTCGGCCATCGTCGGCTCCTTCGGCGAAAGTGTCGATTGCCACGCTAGCGCAAAGTGACCACGATAGCGAAAGCGCAAAATGCAAGAGACGAATCGGAAGGGACATGCAGCAATGACGGCGGAAGCCGGTAGCGCCGCGCTCGAGGTCGAAGTCTGGCGCGGCACCGATAGCGGACATTTCCAGGCCTTCCGCATTCCGCGACGCACCCACCAGACCGTGCTCGACGTGGTCAGCGAGATCCAGCGCGAGCACGACTCCACCTTGTCCTATCGCTTCGCCTGCCGGGTCGGCATGTGCGGCTCCTGCGCGATGGTGGTGAACGGCCGCCCGCGCTGGACCTGCCGCACGCGCGTGAGCGAGGTCGCCGAGCGCGGCAGCTTGCGGCTCGAGCCGCTGCGCAATTTCACGGTCGTCAAGGACCTGTCAGTGGAGATGACGCCGTTCTTCGACAAGTGGAAACAGGCCAAAGGCTATTTCGAGCCCGGCCCTGCGCCCGAAAAGGACTTTGCCGTCGTTCCGCCAAGCACCAAGATGCGCCAGGCCGCCGACGCCGGCATCGAATGCATCGGTTGCGGCGTCTGCTATTCCGCCTGCGACGTGGTGGCCTGGGAGCCTTATTATCTCGGGCCGGCGGCGCTCAACCGCGCCTGGACGCTGGTCAACGACGTGCGCGACCGCGGCCAGAATGAGCGCCTCGATGCCGTGTCCGGCGGCTGCGGCTGCCAGGCCTGCCACACCCATATGAGCTGCACGTCGTTTTGCCCGAAAGCGATCGCGCCCACCTATTCGATCGCCGGGCTCAAGCGCGCCATGCTGATGCGCAGCCTGCGGAGGGACGCATGAACGCGAAGCAGCCACTCATAAAGGAGGTCAGCGCGTGAGCGCGACGCTGTTTCTGTTGCAGCGGGCCAGCGCCTTCGTGCTGGCCTTCGCGGTGGCGGTGCATCTCGCCACCATACTCTATGCCGTGCGCGGCGGACTGACCGCGAGCGAGATTCTCGCGCGCACCCACGGCAATGTCGCGTTCCTCGCCTTCTACGGCATCTTCGTGCTGGCGGTGGCGGTGCATGCGCCGATCGGCCTGCGCAACGTGTTGCGCGAATGGACGTTCTGGCACGGCCGCGTGCTCGATATCACGCTCGCCTTTTTCGCGCTGCTCTTGTCGGTCCTCGGCATCCGCGCCGTGTTCGCGGTGTACGGCGCATGATCCCGAAAAGTGGCACCCGGTTTTCGGAAAAGATCATGCGCAAAGGCAAAATGTAATGATAAGAGCCTCGCACCAACAGCGCGGCTTCGTCGCCGCCATGCTGCACCGGCTCTCCGGCATCGCGCTGGCCGTGTTCCTGCCGCTGCATTTCCTCGCACTCGCCACCGCGCTCAACGGCGCCGACGCGCTCGATAGCTTTCTTGCGCTGACCCGCCAGCCGATCGTCGCCTTCCTCGAATGGTGCATCGTCGTGGCGCTGGCCATCCATTTAACGCTGGGCCTGCGCGTCCTGGCGATCGAGTTCTTCGACTTTCGCGAAACAACGCTGCTCCCGCTGTCGGCCTGCCTCGCCGCCGTGCTCGCAGTCGGCCTCGTACTTATTTTCAATCTCGGTTGACGGAATGATCGCTGGTTATCCACTCGACACGCTCGCCATCCTCTGGCTCGGCACCCTGGTCGGCTCGATCGCCGCCGGCAGTGCCGGCTTCGCGTTCGGGCTCACCGCCTCGTCGATCTGGCTGCACCGCATCGACCCCCTGCATTCGGCGCTGCTGGTCAATTGCTGCGGCACGCTTTTGCATTTGACCACGATCTGGCCGCAGCGCGGCCACATCGAGGTGAAGCGGCTGTGGCCCTTCGTGGTCGCCGGTCTCGTCGGCGTGCCGATCGGCGTGCGGGTGCTGCTCTTCCTCGACGCCGACCTACTGAAAGCCGTGCTCGGCGGGTTCCTGCTCGCGTTCGGAACTTATGCCCTGTTGGCCCCGCGTATACACACTTTCCAGGCCGGCGGACGCGCGGCCGACGCCGGCATCGGCTTCATCGGCGGCATTCTGAGCGGCATCGGCGGCTATACCGGGGTCCTGCCGACGATCTGGACGCAGTTGCGCGGCTGGTCGAAGCACAAGGCGCGCGCGGTATACCAGCCCTACATAATCCTCGTTCAGTCGCTGACGGTGGTCAGTATAATATGGGCCGCATACGACCGCACCGGGTTGACCCTGGTCCTCCTGATGCTGCCGCCGCTGGCGCTGGGCACCTGGATCGGCTGGCAGCTCTACGGCCGGCTGAACGACCTGCGCTTCCGCCAGGCGCTCGCGGTGCTGCTGATCGCCTCCGGCGCGACACTCATCTTTTAAGGGACGAAACAATGCAGCTCGATCTCAAGGAAGTCGAAGAGCTTGCCAAGACGCTCTACATCCGCGCCCTCAAGCTGCTGCCCGGCGATATCAAGCAGGGCTTCGAGCAGCTTCTGATGCAGGAGACCGACGCCACCGGCAAGGCCGTGCTCGACACCATGGTGGAGAACATCGCGTTGGCCGAGCGTACCAAGAACCTGCTGTGCCAGGACACGGGCATCCCGATCTACAATGTCACCATCGGCTGCCACGTCGAGTTCGATGGCGCCGCCATGAAGGAAGCCGTCCGCCGCGGCTGCGCGCGCGCTACCACGGAGCATCCCTTGCGCTCTTCGGTGGTGCATCCGATCACGCGGGTGAACGAGCAGACCTCCTGCGGCATCGGCGTGCCGGTCATCAATATCGACTTCGACACCCGCGACGAGACAGTCGAGATCGAGATGATCCCCAAGGGCTCGGGCTCGGAGAACGGCTCGTTCCTGCAGATGCTGATCCCGGCCGACGGCGTCGCCGCGGTCAAGCGCTTCGTCATCGACAAGGTGATCGAATGCGGCGGCCGCGTCTGCCCGCCCACCATCGTCGGCGTCGGCATCGGCGGCACTTCCGACCTGTGCATGCATCTCGCCAAGGTCGCCGCCACCCGCCCGCTCGGCACCACCTGCGCCGATCCGGAAGGCGCCAAGATCGAGGCACAGCTTTCCGAAGCGGTCAACGAGCTCGGCATCGGCCCGCAAGGGCTGGGCGGCCGCTCGACGGCATTCAAGGTTCATGTCGAAGTCGCCGCCACCCACATCACCATGAACCCGGTGGCGGTCAACATCCAATGCCATTCCGCGCGCCGGGCAAGCGCGACCATCACGCCCGGCGGCATCGCGTTCGAGTAATCGCCATGACCCACTATACCTTCGACATGCCGATCAGCGAGGAACAGGCGCGCGCGCTCAAGGTGGGCGACACCGTCACGCTGGAGAAGACGCTGTTCGGCATCCGCGACGCCACGCTGATCGCCATGTTCGACCGCGGCCGCACCACGCGGCTCGACCTCAAGGGCCATGCGGTGGTGCACACCGCTCCCAATGTGCGCAAAGTCGATCCGCGCCCCGGCAACACGTCCGGCTACGAGCCGGTGTGCATCGGCACCACCACCTCGATGCGCATGGAACGCTTCACCCACGATCTGATGCAGCGCGAAGGCGCGCGCCTGATTATCGGCAAGGGCGGAATGGGACAGGCGACCCTCGACGCCTTCCGCGAATTCGGCGGCGCTTATCTCGCCGTGATCGGCGGCGCCGCCGCCTTGCAGACCACCTGGATCGAGGCGATCGAGGACGTCGACTTCGAGGAGCTGAACCCGGAGTGCCTGTGGAAATTCCGCATCAAGGGCTTCGGCCCGCTGCTGGTGACCATGGATTCGCGTGGCGGCTCGCAATACGCGCAGATCAACGACCAGGCCGCGGCGCGGCGCGCGGCGGTGCTTTCAAACATCGGAGCTAGTTAGTGGGCCATATCGCCGCCGCAACGTCCCCTCCCCCGCTTGCGGGGGAGGGGCAGGGAGGGGGAATGCAGCGCGCGCATGCGCATTGGTCTGCCCCTTCCCCAACCCTCCCTCGTAAACGGGGGAGGGAGCGCGCCTAAGCGCGGGGCTTACGCATGCAGTCCATCTCAAACCTCGAGACCGACATCCTCATTCTCGGCGCGGGTGGCGCCGGGCTGTTCGCCGCGCTGCATGCCAAGAAGGCCAATCCCGATCTCACCGTCACCGTCGCGGTGAAAGGCCTGCTCGGCAAATGCGGCTGCACCCGCATGGTACAAGGCGGCTACAACGTCGCGCTGTCGCCGCAGGATTCGGTCGAGCGCCATTTCATGGACACCATCGAAGGCGGCGGCTGGCTCAACGACCAGGAGCTGGCCTGGCTGCTAGTGGAGACCGCGCCGCGCCGCATCCGCGAACTGGAAACCGAGCTCGGCTGCTTCTTCGACCGCAACGCCGACGGCACCGTGCATCAGAAGGCCTTCGCCGGGCAGACCTTCGACCGCACCGTGCACAAGGGCGATCTCACCGGCATCGAGATCATCAACCGCCTCGCCGAACAGGTGTGGCGCCGCGACGTCAACCGGCTGGAAGACCACCGCGCGCTCGACCTGATCCCGTCCGCCGACGGCTCTGAGCTTGCCGGCGTGCTGATGCTCGACATACGCAGCGGCGAGCTCGTACTGGTGCGCGCGCGCGCAACGCTGCTGGCGACCGGCGGCGGGCCAACCATGTATCGCTATCACACGCCGTCTGGCGACAAGTCCTGCGACGGCCTCGCCATGGCGCTGCGCGCAGGCCTCCCCTTGCGCGATATCGAAATGGTGCAGTTCCATCCCACCGGCCTGCTCGCCGGCGAAGACACGCGCATGACCGGCACCGTGCTGGAAGAAGGCCTGCGCGGCGCCGGCGGCTATCTCACCGATGTGCAAGGCCAGCGCTTCATGTTCGACTATGACAAGCGCGGCGAGCGCGCCACCCGCGACATCGTCAGCCGCTCGATCATGGACCGCATCCGCCAAGGCTTCGCCAGCCCGCATGGCGGCGTCTATATCGAGATGGGTCATCTCGGCCCCGACCGCGTGCGCCGCGAGTTCAAGGGCATGGTCGAGCGCTGCGCCGACTGCGGCTTCGACCTCGCCGCCGGCCGCGTCGAGGTGATCCCCACGGCGCATTACATGATGGGCGGCGTCCGCTTCGCGCCCGACTGCACCACGCCGCTGCCGCGCCTCTACGCCGCCGGCGAGGACACCGGCGGCGTGCATGGCGCCAACCGCCTCGGCGGCAACGGCGTCGCAAACTCCACTGTGTTCGGCGGCGTCGCCGGCGACAGCATGGGCGCTCATACCAAGCCCGCCGCCGCCCTGCCCGATCCGGACAAGCATGCCATCGAGGCCGCGCGCGAACGCGCTTTCGCGCCGTTCGGCCCCAAGCCCGGCAACCTGCCGGAAATGCGCGAGCGGCTCTACGACATCATGTGGAATGACGTCGGCATCCTGCGCACCGCCGACAGCCTCGCCCGCGGTGCCGCCGCGCTGGAGGGCCTGGCCCGCGACATCGCCGATTGCGGCGTGCCGGACGACAGCCGTCGCTACAATCTCACCTGGATGGACCGGCTCAACCTGGAAAATCTCGCGTTGGTCAGCCGCGCCATCTGCGCCGCCGCCGATTTCCGCAAAGACAGCCGCGGCGCGCATTTCCGGGAAGACTACCCCCGCCCCGGCGACCTTGCCGCCTCCGGCTACACCACGGTGCGCCTGGCCGACGGCGTCCCGCAGGTGGCGAGCGAAAAGGTCGTCTTCTCGCGGGTGCGGCCGGGCGAAAGCCTGCTCGACCCGCAGGCCGCCGAATAGCCGCAGCCACTACCCTTGCGGGCTTGAACATCCTATCGGCACCCGGCTACCCTGCCGGGAACGTCAACCGGCGGCGCTTCACCAGGGAGGAAACATGCCCACCAACAGTAAACATCCGGAAACCATCGCCCTGCATGGCGGCAGCTATCGCGCCGATCCCGCGACCACCTCGGTGGCGGTGCCGATCTATCAGACCACCTCCTACCAGTTCAATTCGACCGAGCACGCCGCCAACCTGTTCGCCCTCAAGGAACTGGGCAACATCTATACCCGCATCATGAATCCGACGCAGGCGGTGCTGGAAGAGCGCGTGGCCCAGTTCGAAGGCGGAGTCGGCGCGCTGGCGGTCTCGTCCGGTCAGTCGGCCTCGCTGTTCGCGGTGCAGAATATCTGCCACGCCGGCGACAACTTCGTCTGTTCGACCGACATCTACGGCGGCACCTGGAACCTGTTCCAGAACACCATGAGCACCATGGGCATCGAGTGCCGCTTCGTCGATCCGGCCGATCCGGAGAATTTCCGCAAGGCGAGCGACGCGAAGACGCGCTGCTGGTACGGCGAAACGCTGCCCAATCCGAAGCTCGCCGTCTTCCCGATCGGCGAGGTCGCCAAGATGGGCCGCGAGATGGGCATCCCGCTCATCATGGACAACACCGCCTGCCCGGTGCTGTGCAAGCCGCTCGAGCACGGCGCGGCCATCGTCATGCACTCGACCACCAAATATATCGGCGGCCACGGCACCTCCATCGGCGGCATCATCGTCGACGGCGGCAATTTCGACTGGGAGAAGCATGCCGACCGCTTCCCCATGCTCAACACGCCGGACCCGAGCTATCACGGCGCGGTGTGGACGCAGGCGGTTAAGCCGCTCGGCCCGATCGCCTACATCATCAAGGCGCGCGTGACCCTGCTGCGCGACGTCGGCGCCGCCGCCTCGCCGTTCAATTGCTTCATGCACATCCAGGGCCTGGAGTCGGTGGTGGTGCGCATGCGCCAGCATTGCGCCAACGCACAGGCCGCTGCCGACTACCTCGCCAAGCACCCGAAGGTGACCAAGGTCATCTATCCGAGCCACATGACCGGCGAGCCCAAGCGGCGCGCCGACGCCTACCTCAAGGGCGGCTATGGCGGGCTGCTCGGTTTCGAGCTCAAGGGCGGCCACGACGCCGGCACCAAGTTCATCGACAGCCTGAAGATGTTCTATCACGTCGCCAATATCGGCGACGCCCGCTCGCTCGCCATCCACCCGGCCAGCACCACGCATTCGCAGCTCACGCCCGAGGAGCAGGCGCAGACCGGCGTCACCCCGGGCTATGTGCGGCTGTCGATCGGCATCGAGCACATCGACGACATCATCGGCGATCTCGATCAGGCGCTGGCGGCGGCCTGATAAAGAGCCATCGTGTCCCGGGCGCAGCGCAGCGCGTAACGAGGTGAAGCGGTGCGCTGCAGACCCGGGACGCGCTATCTGCCCAGCACCGCTTCAATCCCCCGCGGCGCGATACCCAGCGGCGCGAAGCCGGTACAGCCGGGCGACACGATCGTATCCTGCTGCATCAGCTCGACCTGATTGCGGGTGAGCGGCGGGCGCGGTAGCCATTCCGCTGCCGACCCGAGCGCTCGCCAGAGCGCGAACGGCACCGGCAGCAGAACCGGCTTGGCGCCGATATGCCCGGCGATCCGCTCCAGCAGCGCGCGATAATTGAAAACCTCGGGGCCGCCGAATTCGTAGAGCGCCGCCGGCGCCGGTGCCTCAAATATGCGCGCCACCGCTTCCGCCACGTCGTCCACATGGGCCGGCTGCAATTTGGTGTGGCCGCCCCCGAACAGAGGAAAGACCGGAAACCCGGCCAGCATGGAGGCAAGGCCGGTCAGAAACCCGTCGTCCGGGCCGAACATGACCGCCGGCCGCACGATGATGGCGCCCGGAAAGGCGTGACGCACCGCCGCTTCGCCACGGCCGCGAGCGCGAATGTATTTCGAAGCGGAATTGGGATCGGCGCCGATGCCCGAGACGTGCACCAGCCGCGCAACGCCAGCCCGGCGCGCCTGCGCCGCCACCCTTTCCGCGCCGGCAACGTGAACGGCGCCGAAGGTCAAACCGCCGCGCTCGACATAAAGACCGACCGCATTGACCACCGCCCATGCACCGGCGACGGCGGCCGCCAGCGAGGCATCATCGCCTACATCGGCGCGCACGAATTCGGGCGCGGAGGCACCGCCGTGCATGACGCGCTCGGAATGCCGCGCGGCCACCCGCACCGCGAAGCCATGGTCGAGCAGACGGCGCACGATGCGCCGGCCGAGGAATCCGGTGCCGCCAAAAACCGTGACGCGCCGCGTGCTCAACGCGCGTAGGTCCCCACCAGCTCGGTCTCGCCGAGTATGTGGCTCTTGGCGAAGCGACGCAAGTCGGCGACCTTGGCGGAAGGCGGCGCGTGCAGCGTATCGACGTCGAGGGCCGCCAGCTTGAAATGATAGTGATGGGTACCGTGCCCCTTGGGCGGCGAGGGCCCGCGATAGCGCGTCTCCTCGAAATCGTTCTTGGCCGCCGCTCGCGTGCCGCCAGCCGCAGCCTCAGGCAGGCTGTTGCCCTTGAGATTATAGACGCCCCAGTGATGGAAGGTGCCGGCCGGCGCGTCGGGATCCTCCACGATCAGCAGGAAACTTTTGGTGCCGGGCGGCGGCTCCGACCATTCCAGCGGCGGCGACACGTCATCGCCGTCCGCGGTGAATTTCGCAGGGATTGGCTGGCCATGGTCGAAGGCCGAGCTCTTGAGCTTGAATGCCATGACGGCTCCTTCCCGCCCCCTCAAAGTCGCTCACGTCGGAACGATCACAACGATACGGCGTGTCTTTTTCTCCACGATGACGAACTGGTGCGGCACCAGGAAATAATGGTCGCCCTGGTAGGAGGGCAAGGCATTGGACAACTTCGGCAGCAGCTTGTGAAGCTCAAAACTGGTTGGCGCCGCGGCGCCTACCGCGATGGGGACATTGAGCGTGTCGACGCGCTGCTGCGAGTTTTGCGCCGCGAAGCTCTCGATCGCATTCACCTGTTACGGCTTCAGATTGAGAGTATCAGTACCGGTACCTTCGATGCGCGCGGCACGCCCATTGTAAGGCGGATTCACCACATCGTGGGCGGCGAGCCGCGGCGGCACCGTGTTCTTGCTGGCAACGCTATGGGCCTGCGGCTGGTCGGTGCGCCCGCCCGTCGCATTGGTCAGCCGCGGCGATTGATGAACAGGTGCAGCGCGCGTGCCGAAGGAACGCAGCGCGCGTTTCGATCATGCGAATCTAACGGCCGGCACCAGTGATGGTTCATCGCCCAAGGTTTCATCGGAACGCGTCGCTGCCGAGCGAGGTTTCCGACGAGGAACGGGAACCGAACACGATTTTGTTGGAGGACGACTGATGAAATCGAAACTCGTCATGGCCGCGGCGGTGCTTGGCAGCAGCCTCATGCTCGCCGCCTCGCCCGCCCAGGCGCGCTGGCACGGTCATCATCGTTACTATCACGGCCATCAATGGCGCCGCCATCGGTGCCGGCATCGCGGGCTTCGCCGCGGGCGCCATTCCCGGCGGCCTCGCCGCGCAGCCGCATTATGACTATGCGCCGGGCTACGCCTACGCGCCGCCCCCGCGCGGCGGCGTGGCTTACTGCGAGCGGCATTTCCGCACGTATAATCCGGACACCGGCCTGTATCGCGACTACGACGGCCGCTACCACCCCTGCCGGGACGGGCCGGATCCGTCCTCAAATCGCGCCCGCCTTCCGGCGGGCGCGCCTCCTGCAATGAAACCTGGAACCCGCCGTCGGCATTGACGGGGATGGCTGGCGCACGCAGGCCATGGTGTAAAGTCTCGCGTCCCGGGGACCCGACATGGAGTTCATCCTCTCTGCTGCCTGGCTGGGGCTGGCTATCTGGCTGATTTCGCGCGCTTTTCGCCAGCGCAACGGACTGCCCGCGCTGGCCGGCGCAGGCTCCGGCGCGCCGGCGCCGGCAGTTGCCATCATCGTGCCGGCGCGCAACGAAAGCGCCAATATCGGCGCCTGCCTGCGCGCCCTGCTCGCCCAGGACTATCCGGCCGAGCGGCTCCATATCATCGTGGCCGACGACAATTCGACCGACGACACGGCGGCAATCGTCGCATCGTTCGCCGCGCGTGACCACCGCGTCACGCTGGTCCGCACGCCGCCGCTGCCACCCGGCTGGAAAGGCAAGGTGCACGCCTGCCGGCAGGGGGCCGAATGCGTCGCGGCCGGGATTGAATGGCTGTGCTTCATCGACGCCGACATGCGCGCCCATCCCGCGCTGATCGCCAGCGCGGTGGCGGCCGCCGACGGCGGCGAGCTCGATCTGCTGTCGCTCGCACCGCGGCACGAACTCGAGAGCTTCGCCGAGCGGCTGATGATCCCCTGTGGCCTCTATCTGCTGGCCTTCTCGCAGGATCTCACGCGCATCCAGGCGCCGGACAGCCCCGACGTGGTGGCAATGGGGCAATTCATGCTGCTGCGCCGCACACCCTACGAGGCGGTCGGCGGCCATGCCGCCGTGTGCACCGCCATCAGCGAGGACGTGGCGCTGGCGCGCCTGCTCAAGAAACGCGGACACCGCGTCTTGCTTGAGGACGGCAGCCGCTTCCTGAGCGGGCGAATGTATACCGGCTGGTCCACGCTGTGGCCGGGCATCGCCAAGAACCTCACTGACATGCTGGGCGGCCCACTCTCGACGGTGGCCACCGCGATCACCGGCGTGGTCATCGCCTGGACCGCGGTGCTATTGCCGCTACTCGACCTTTACGGATGCTGGCACGGATCGAGTTTCGCTTGCTGGGCGCTAGCGCCGGCGCTGCTCGGCTCCGCCATGGCGTTCGCCCTGCATCTGGCCGGCGCGGTTCATTTCGGCATTCCGTTCTGGTACGGTTTCTTATTTCCGATCGGCTATACTGCCGGCGCCGCCATGGCGTTCGACAGCCTTCGGCAGCGCATGACGGGCCGTGTCCAGTGGAAAGGCCGCGTCTATCCATGACTCCTCCGAAGCGCGAAGCCCGGGACGAGCCCCGGCCGATCGTGAGCCACGATCGCCAGGAATTGCGCGCAAGCGCGACGGTGGTCGGCGTCGTCGTCGCGCTCATCGTCTTCATCTATCTGGTGCGCGAAGTCCTGCTGCCCTTCGTGTTCGCCGGCATTCTCGCCTTCATCTTCACGCCACTGGTCGACTGGCTGGCCAGGCGCACCGGCAAGCCGCGCTGGCTGTTTGCGCTCGTCGTCTTGCTCGCGCTCGTGCTGGCCGGCGCGGCCATCGGTTATATGGCCGTTCCGGCGATCTTGTATGAGGTGACGCGGATCGGCGGCAACCTCGAGGGCACGGTAACCAGCTTCATGCAAAAGTTCATCGGTACCGGCACCATCACGCTGCTGGGCGAGCCGATCAGCGCGCAGGGTATCGGCGCAGACATCCAGGGCGCCGTGCACAATTGGCTGAGCCAAAGCGGCCGCATGTTCACCCTAGCCGCACTGGGCTTTGCCGGCATGTTCGGCATTATCCTGGCCTGGGTGCTGCTGGGCTATCTGCTGTTCGACGCGCGCAAGCTGTCCGAGGGCCTTTTCTGGCTGGTGCCGCCGCATCACCGGCCTTTCGTCCACCGGGTCTGGAATGACCTTGCCCCGGTCCTGCGGCGTTATTTTGTCGGCGTGGCTTTGGTCGTCACCTATGCCTCCATCGTCGCGTATATCGGCCTCGGGGTCATTCTCAACCTACACCACGCCGTATTGCTGGCCTTGCTGACCGGCATGCTCGAGGTCATTCCGATCGTCGGCCCCGGCGCCTCCGCCGTCATCGCCGGGCTTGTCGCAGTGCGTGAGGCACAGAGCTCCTGGAATATCCTGGCCTATGTCATCTACGCGATCATCTTACGCGTCTCGATCGACGAGTTCTTCGGGCCCATCGTGCTCGGCCAGGCGGCCTATGTGCGGCCCGCGCTGGTGATTTTCTGCTTTTTGGTCGGCGGCCTGCTGTTCGGGGTGGTAGGCGTGGTTTTGGCGATCCCCGTGGCGCTCACGATCAAGGCCTCGCTTTACGAGCTCTATAAGGACGAGCGCGGGGCCGACAGGATGGCCGACGGCGGCTGAGGACCGATTATCCCCGCTGGCGCGTTGGCGTCCGGATTCGTCCATGTTTCGAAGGAGATAGAGATCATGTCGCTGCGCCGGCGCCTGCTTTCGACCGTCAAGGGCCTGGTGGCCGGCGAGCCGCTCCCCTTGCGCCTGGTGTTCTGGGACGGCGAGGTCTTCGACTTCGCAACCCAGCCGCGGGTGACGCTGACCATCCGCGACAAGCGCGTCATGCGCGCCTTCGTAACCGGCCGCGTCGACAGACTGGGCGACGCCTATGTCGCCGGCGACCTGACGGTCGACGGCGCCATCGAAGACATCCTCGGCACCGGCATCGCCATGGCCGAGCAACTGGGCAAACTGTCGAAGCTTGCACCGCTGACAAAACCGCTGCAATGGGCCGCCGCCTTCCGCCACTCCCGCCGCAACGACGCACAGGCGGTCCAGCACCATTACGACGTGTCGAACGACTTCTACCGGCTCTGGCTCGACGCCGGCATGACCTATTCCTGCGCCTATTTCCGCACCGGCACCGAGGATATCGATGCAGCGCAGGAGCAGAAAATCGAGCATATCTGCAACAAGCTGCGCCTGAAGCCGGGTGAGCGCCTGCTCGACATCGGCTGCGGCTGGGGCGGCCTGCTGCACGTTGCAGCGCAGCGCCACGGCATCAGCGGCGTCGGCATCACCAACAGCCCCGCCCAGGCCGACTATGCCCGGCAACGCATCGCCGATGCGGGCTTGAGCGACCGCGTCGAGATCCGCCAGCAGGACTATCGGGATCTGGCCGGCGACGCGGCCTTCGACAAGATCGTGTCGGTCGGCATGTACGAGCATGTCGGCCTTGCCAAGCTGGCTACCTATTTCGCCACCGTTTCCCGCCTGTTGAAGCCGGGCGGCGCGCTGCTCAACCACGGCATCATCACCACCGACCCCGACGGCCGCCCGCAGGGTCCGCCCGGCGGCGAGTTCATCAACCGCTATGTGTTTCCGGGCGGGGAATTGCCCCACCTGCCCCGGGTGCTGGAGGAAACGGCGCGTTGCGGGCTGGAAGCGGCCGATGTGGAGGACCTGCGCCCGCACTATGCGCGCACCCTCATGCTCTGGGTGCGGCGTCTGGAGGCGCACCGTGGTGAGGCAATCGCGGCCGCTGGCCCCGAGCGCTACCGCATCTGGCGCGTCTACATGGCCGGCATGGCCCATGCCTTCGACCGCGGCTGGCTCTCGGTGGCGCAAACCCTCGCCTACAAACCCATTTCCGGCCGGCCGGCCCCCCGGCCCTGGTCGCGCGACTATCAATATCTACCCGGTCAGGCGCCGGCTATCGCCCCAGCCTTGCGCTGGGAACATTAATCTTGGCACCGCCCCCTTGGAACTTTATCGCGGCCAAAATAATTTATTCAGGGCGCGGAATTTTCGCACCAAGCTGGGATTTGGGACTTTGTCCACGCAGCTTTCAAACCATGGCACCGTATCCAGCGGCGCACTGCTGGAGCATGCCGTCTTCGGCCTCGACCGCTGGCTGCGACGCTGGCACGGCGTGTACGAATACACCGACGATCCCATCTGCATGTTCCGTGTCAACCGCTGCGAGGCCGAGCGGGCGCTGAGCCTCGCGGACGGCACACGTATTCATCCGGGCGACCCGATCCTCAACCTTCACCTGTGGAATGAGCACATGCCGCCCATGCCGCACGATGGCGCCACCGTCGCCTGGGCGCGGCAGATGCGCAGCGCCATCGATACCTCGCTGCGGGAATTGGCAGATTGGCTGAGCCATCGGGCCGACCACGCCGATATCGCGGCCCTGCGAGCCGACATGCGCCTGGGCACCGTGGCCCAGACGCAACAGCTCATCCGCATTGCCGCCCGCTACGGGTTCGAGCCCATGGATTGCCGGGCGGAGTCGGGCTCGCTTCGGGATTTCGGCGAGAATATACTGATGTATCTTCTGGTTCTGGCGGCCAATCCGGCCGCCATTCGCACCGACGTTCTTCGGCGGGACCACGCGCTGGTCTATGTCTCGCGCGCTGCCCTCGAACGCCGTTACGGCGGAACACAGGCGTCCTGAGGCCCGAGACGGAGTAGGCGCGATCTGGTCATGCTGGTGGTCAACGACATAGCGCGCTGGGCCGCCGACTTCTGCGTCGTCGGCGCGTCGTTCGGCTCCCTCTACATGGCTGCCGCTTCCGTGCTGACGCTGCGCTTCGGGCGAGACGCCGCGCACGCCGCCGCATCCTCGGCGCCGCCCGTGACCGTCCTGGTACCGCTGTGCGGAGCCGAGCCGGGGCTTTATTCCCGGCTGGGCGCGCTCTGCGAGCAGGACTATCCGGCGCCGGTGCAAGTGCTGTGCGCCATTCAGGACCCGGACGATCCGGCGGTCGCGGTCGTCGAGAAGCTCGCCGCCGATTGCCCGCAGGCCGCCGTGGATTGGCAGGTCGACCCGGGGATGCATGGCCGCAACAGGAAGATGTCGAATATGATCAACGCCATCGGCCGCGCGCGCCATGACGTCCTGGTCATGATCGACAGCGACATCGAGGTCGGCCGCGACCACCTCTCGCGCGTCGTCGGCGAACTGCAGCAGCCGAATGTCGGTGCCGTCACCTGCCTCTACACTGGCGTCGCCGACGATGGACTGTGGGCGAGACTCTCCGCCAAGACGACCAATTTGCATTTCCTGCCGGGCGTCATCGTCGGGCTGAAGACCAACCTGGCGGAGCCCTGCTTCGGGTCGACCATCGCGCTCACGCGGGCGACGCTCGAGCGCATCGGCGGTCTTGAGGCCTTCGTCGACAACCTGTGGGACGACTACGCCATCGGGCAGGCGGTGCGCGCCGCCGGTCTCGAGGTGCGCGTGTCCGCGGTGACGGTCGGCCATGTCTGCCCGGAAAGCACAGGCCGCGCGTTCTTCGCCTACCAGCTGCGCAACGCGCGTACCATCGGCGGCATCGATCCGGTCGGCTATTTCGGTTCGGTCGTCACGCACCCGTTCGCGCTCGCGCTGTGCGCCCTGCCGCTCGGCGTCGGCGAGCCGGCCGTCGTCCTTGCCGGCCTTGCGCTCGCCAGCCGCATGGCCCTATGCCGATGCGTGACGCGCCGTTTCGGCGTGCGCTCCAGCTACTGGCTGCTGCCCCTACACGATATCGCCGCCTTTGCCGTATACGTCATGAGCTTCTTCGGCGGCACCATCATGTGGCGCGGCCAGCGCTACCGACTGCAGTCCGACGGCACCCTGCTGCAGACGTCTCACTAGGGGGAATTTGTTTTGCGAACATTATTCATGCAGGCACCATCCTATGACGGATTCGACGGCGGCGCCGGCGCGCGCTACCAGGCGCGGCGCGAGATCCGCTCCTACTGGTATCCGACCTGGCTGGCGCAACTCGCCGCCATGGTGCCCGACTCCAAGCTGATCGACGCCGCGCCACACGGCATCGGCCCCGACGAGGCGATCACCGAGGCGACGCATTACGACCTCACGGTGCTGCACTCGTCCACGCCCACGTTCGCCTCCGACATCAAGACCGCGACCCGGCTGAAGAACGCCAAGCCCGGCCTCAAGGTCGGCCTGGTGGGCGCCAATATCGCCATCGACCCGCGCGCCGCGCTGGAAAAAAGCGAAGCGGTCGATTTCGTCACCGGCAAGGACTACGACTTCACCATCCGCGACGTCGCCGAAGGACGCGACTGGAAAGACATCCCCGGCCTCATCTATCGCGACAAGGACGGCAGCATCCGCGAGAACGAGGAGCGGCCGCTGCTGACCGACATGGACGAATTGCCCTTCGTCACGCCGGTCTACAAGCGCGACCTGAGAATCGAGAACTATTTCATCGGCTATCTCAAGCACCCCTACATCTCGTTCTATTCCGGGCGCGGCTGCAAGTCGCGCTGCACCTTCTGCCTGTGGCCGCAGACCATCGGCGGCCACAAATACCGCACGCG
>JARRNI010000069.1:0-14568 GCA_037385125.1 Pseudolabrys sp. | reverse complement strand
ACAGCGCCGCGGTGGAGGCGTCGAAGATCTCGAAATAGCGCGGATAGTAGATGATGCCGGCGGGGTCGCAGTCGCCCCATTTGATGCGCACGGTGCGGGTGTTGGTGAAGGTGGTCACGTTGACGCTCTCAGCCATCCGCTCGTCCCCGCGAAAGCGGGGACCCAGGACGGCAAATTTCGTGGCTGCGATTGAACCGCTGGATTCCCGCTTGCGCGGGAATGAGCGGAGCGCGCGGCGGAATCGTCACCGCGGCGCCATGCGCAGCGCGCCGTCGAGGCGGATGACCTCGCCGTTGAGGTAGACGTTGTGGATGCAATGCATCACCAGCGCGGCGAACTCACGCGCCTCGCCCAGCCGCTTGGGGAACGGCACCGAGGCGCCGAGCGAATCCTGCACTTCCTGCGGCAGCGCCTTCAGCATCGGCGTGCCGAAAATGCCGGGCGCGATGGCCAACACGCGGATGCCGAACTGGGCGAATTCGCGCGCCGCCGGCAAGGTGAGCGCGGCGACGCCGCCCTTGGACGAGGCATAGGCGGCCTGCCCGACTTGGCCCTCGAAGGCGGCCACCGAGGCAGTGGAGACAATGACGCCGCGCTCGCCGTCGGCCATCGGCTCGAGGCCCTGCATGGCGGCGGCGGCCAGCCGCATCATGTTGAAGGTGCCGATCAGATTGATGTTGATGACGCGGGCGAAGTCTTCCAGCGGCATCGGCCCGTCGCGGCCGACGATGCGCTTGGCCGGGCCGACGCCGGCGCAATTGATGATGACGCGCGCGGGCCCATGATCGGCGGCGGCCTGCTTGACGGCGGCCTCGGCGGAAGCGGCATCGGCCACGTCGCAGTGAAGCGCAATGCCGTTGACGTCGATCGCCACCTCGGCGGCGGCTTTCTGATTGACGTCGACAATCGCCACCTTGACGCCGGCGGCCGCCAGCGTGCGCGCGCAGGCCGCCCCGAGGCCGGAGCCGCCGCCGGTGACGATTGCCGCCTGTCCCTTGACTTCCATCACGCTGCCCTTTCGGCTTCGATCACCCGGGCAGATAGCGGCGTCGCGTAAAGCTCGTCAACAAGGGCGGCGCGATTCTTCAGCACGGCTCGCTGGTTGATCGAGCCCTTGTCGGTGGCCTCGCTCTTGTCCATGGAGGGCGGCTCCGCCATGACAACCGCGCGCGCCACCCGGGTGGAAGAGCCGGGGCTCATCGCCGCGAGGCTCTGCAGCAGCGCGGCGAATTTGGCGCGCACCTTAGGGTGCTCGACGATCTGCGCCGGCTGGGCGTCGGCGCCGAGCCCGGCCAGCTTGCGGCAGGCCTCGATGTCGGGGAACACCAGCGCCGCGATGTCATCGCGGTTGGGGCCCGCGAACACCACGTCGCGCACGTAAGGGGCGAAGTGGTCGATGAAGCGCCCGCGCAGCGGACCCACGCTCACCCAAGTGCCGGTCGACAGCTTGAAGTCCTCGGCGATGCGCCCGTCGAACAGCAGACCTTTGAGCGGATCGTCGGGGTCGGCGAATTTCAGCGCGTCGCCGATCTTGTAGAAGCCTTCCTCGTCGAAGGCGCCGCGCGTCAGATCCTCCTGCCGCCAGTAGCCGGGCGTGATCAGGGGCCCGCGCAGGCGCGCCTCCAGCTTGCCTTCGTTGGGCACCAACTTGAGATCGACGCCGGGGAAAGGCAGGCCGATATTGCCGGCGCGGTCGAACTCCCAGGTGCAGGCGAGCGCCGCCGGCGCGGTTTCGGTCGAGCCGAGCGAGGACAGAAATATGATGCGCTCGCCGGTGGTGGCGACGGCGAGTGCGGTGAGATCGTCCCAGGTGGCCTGGTTCAGGCCGGCGCCGGCATAGAACATCACTTTCAGCCGGCTGAAAAAATTGCGCCGCAGCGTCTCGTCGGCGCGCAGATGCGGCACCAGCGCCTCGTAGCCCTTGGGGACGTTGAAATAGATGGTGGGGGCGATTTCGCGCAGATTGCGCGCAGTCTTCGGCGCGCCGGCCGGCATCGGATTGCCGTCGTCGATGTAGAGCGAGCCGCCGTTCACGAGCACCATGTTGAAGTTGTGGTTGCCGCCGAATGTGTGGCTCCAGGGCAGCCAGTCGATCACCACCGGCGGCTCGTCGGTGAAGAACTGGAAGCCGGATGCCAGCATGGCCTGGTTGGAGCACAGCATGCGGTGGGTATTGATCACCGCCTTGGGGCTGCCGGTCGACCCGGAGGTGAACAGGAACTTGGCGATGGTATCAGGGGTGACGCGCGCATGCGCGGCGGCAACGCCCGTCCCGTCGTCGGCGCCGACCAGCGCGGCGAACGGCGTGGCCTTGCGCTCGTCGGGCGGATTGCGCGTCACCACCAGCTCGGCGTCTTGCGGCACCGCCGCCGCGATCGCACGGCCAAAGGCTTGCCCGTCGGCGGCGAACACCATGCCTGGAGTCAGCAGCTCCATGATCATGCGCAGCTTGCCGAAGTCGCTCGACATCAGCGAATAGGCCGGCGAGACCGGCGCATAGGGGATGCCGACATACATGGCGGCGAGGGCGAGCAGCGCATGCTCGATGGAATTGCCGGACAGGATGACGACCGGGCGCTCGACCGACAGTCCGCGCCGCAGCAGCGCGGCCGCGATGCGCTTCACCTCGTTGAGCACCTCTGCGTAGGCGAGCTCGCGCCAGGCGCCGTCCTCGTCGCGCTGGGCGAGGAACACGCGGTCCGGCGCCTCACGCGCCCAGCGCTCCAGCGCCTCGCTCAGCTTGCCGTGATAGCCGGCGAGCGGCCGGCCTGCGCGGATCAGGATGGTGCCGTCGGGCCGGCGCTCGATGACCGCGTCGGGCGCGGCCAGGCGCACCGCGCGCAAGGGCGCGGCGTCCGGTTCGGCCATGCGGTTCAAGCTCGGCATTTTGTCCCAAGGGAATTTGTTGTCTCGGACAACAGTACGGCGCGGCGGCGCGACGGCGTCAAGAGCGTAACCGCCGCGCAGGTCAGCCGCGCGTCACCTTGGGCCCACGCTTTTCCAGGAAGGCCTTGAGCCGGTCCTTGGCCTCCGGATCGGCCTGAGCGATCGATGACATTAGCGCCTCCATCGCGAAGCCTGCGCGTGGCGCCATGTCGGCGATATGCGGCAGTGCGTGCAGGACGGCGAAATTGCTGAATGCGGTATTGCTAGCGATGCGCTGCGCCAATTGCAGGCCCTTGGCGAAGCCTTTGCCAACGTCCACCAGATAGGTTGCTAGGCCAATGGCGAGCCCTTCCTCGGCTGAATAGGTGCGCCCGGTCAGCATCATGTCCGTGATGCGCGCCACGCCAATCAGACGGGGCAGCCGCACCGAGCCGCCGCCACCAACGAAGATTCCGCGGCTGCCTTCTGGCAGGGCGTAATAGGCCGAGCGTTCAGCCACGCGCACATGCGCCGAAGCGGCGAGTTCCAGGCCGCCACCGATAACACCGCCATGCAATACGGCAACGACCGGCACGCGCCCGTACTGGACCTTCTCGAAGGCGCGATGCCAAAATCGCGAGTGCTCGACACCCTGCCGCACATCACGCTCCTGAATCTCGAAGAGATCGAGCCCGGCGGAGAAATGCTCGCCCTCGCCGCAGATCAGCACGGCGCCGACGTCATCCGGGAGGGCGTCGAAGAAGCTTTCGATCCCAAGCACGGTCGTGTCGTCGAGCGCATTGCGCTTATGCGGCCGGTTAAGCCGTAGCACAGCGACATCACCCTGGCGCTCCGCCAGGAGGGAGTCGGGAAGGGGGATGAAGGAAAAGTCGTTTGTACTATCTTTCACGCGCGTTTTTCTCCGGCGTCATGCCCGGTAGCCCTGTGCTGGGCATCCATGTCTTAGCCATCCGGCAACAATGAAAGACGTACCTCATACACATCGAGCCGCACAGCTTGTGCCAAGCGCTCGCCGCGCGCTAGCGCCAGGATGCGGTTGAGCCAGCCGAGCTTGGCGTCGCCGGTCTCGAACCGCATCACGGTGCGGAAATAATAAAGCGCAGGGTCGACCGTGTCGCCGCGCGCAAGCCGCGCGACTACCTCCGGCGGGCCGTGCCGCAGGCCCACGCTGTCGACCAGGATGTGCGCGCCGCCCTCCGCTTCGATCGTGTAGCGCGCCTGGATGTCGGCGGCGCCGTCGCTGCGGATAAACTGCCAGTCAGCCCCGCCCGGCAGAACGCGGCCCTTTAGCTTGGATCCGTGCACGGTGCCGCCTACAATGCCAATGATGCGGCGATGGCCATAGGGCGTCGAGCCGAGATCGAGCACGGGCTCGAGGCCGGCCTCGACGGTGAAGATGGGCTGGTCCGACAGGAGCATGGTTGGGTATCCAACTGATGGGTCATATCGCCATTTGACCCGTCCTTTGGGCAGCCGTAAATACGGGTCCCGCAACCGGGAAAATAGTCGAAATGGCGCGTATTTCTTCTCTCGCCGAGGCCATCGAGGCGACCGTCCGCGACGGCGCCGCCGTGGCGGTGGAAGGCTTCACCCATCTCATCCCGCATGCCGCGGGCCATGAGATCATCCGCCAGGGCCGCAAGCACCTGACGCTGATCCGCATGACGCCCGACCTGGTCTACGACCAGCTCATCGGCATGGGTTGCGCCGACAGGCTAATTTTTTCATGGGGCGGCAATCCGGGCGTCGGCTCGCTGCACCGCTTCCGCGACGCGGTGGAGAACGGCTGGCCGCACAAACTGGAAATCGTGGAGCATTCCCACGCCGCCATGGCCAATGCCTATGAGGCGGGGGCGGCCGGGCTGCCCTGCGCCATTTTCCGCGGCTATATCGGCGGCGACCTGCCCTCGGTGAACCCGAACATCAAGCGGGTGACCTGCCCCTTCACCGGCGAGCAGCTGGCCGCCGTGCCGGCGCACCGCCCCGACGTGGCGATGATCCACGCGCAGCGCGCAGACCGCGCAGGCAATGTGATGATCGAGGGCGTGCTCGGCGTGCAGAAGGAGGCGGTGCTCGCCTCCGAGCGCTCGGTGGTGACGGTGGAGGAGATCGTCGACGAATTGCCGGGCGACCGCAGCCTCAACGCAATCGTGCTGCCCTATTGGACGGTTGGCCACATCGCGGAAGTCCCCGGCGGAGCCTTTCCCTCCTATGCGCAGGGCTACTATGGGCGCAACAACGCCTACTACAAGCAATGGGACCCGATCTCGCGCGACCGCGACGCGTTCCTTAAGTGGATGAAGGAGAACGTGCTGGAGAGCGGGCCTGAGGCGTTCGCCAAATACGCGCGCAAGCAGCGCGCGGCGGCGGAGTGAGGCGATCATGACCGACTACAAGCCCAACGAAATGATGACCATCGCGGCGGCGCGCGCCCTGAAGGACGACGACGTGTGCTTCGTCGGCATCGGCATGCCGTCGGCCGCGGCCAATCTCGCCCGCCTCACCCACGCGCCGAACATTACGCTGATCTACGAATCCGGCACGCTGGGGACCAAGCCGAACATCCTGCCGCTGTCGATCGGCGACGGCGAATTGTGCGAAACCGCGGTGACCACCGTGTCGGTGCCGGAGATGTTCCGCTACTGGCTGCAGGGCGGGCGCATCAAGGTAGGCTTTCTGGGCGGCGCGCAGATCGACCGCTTCGCCAATCTCAACACCACCGTGGTCGGCCCCTACGACAAGCCGAAGGTGCGGCTGCCGGGCGGCGGCGGCGCGCCGGAGATCGCCATCAGTTGCGGCGAGATCTTCATCATCATGGCGCAGTCGAAGCGCAGCTTCGTCGACAAGCTCGATTTCGTCACCTCGATCGGCCACGTCTCGGGCGGCGACTCGCGCCAGAAACTGGGCGTCAAGACCAAGGGCCCGACCAAGCTGATCACCGATCTCGCGCTGTTCGCGCCCGATCCGGAGAGCAAGGAGATGACCGTGGTCTCGCTGCATCCGGGCGTTACCCGCGAGCAGATTAGGGAAGCGAGCGGCTGGCCGGTGAAATTCGCCGCCAAGCTGGAAGAGACGCCGCCGCCGACGGCGCAGGAGCTGGAGGTGCTGCGCGACCTGCAGGCGCGCACTGCGCGCGCCACCGCCGCCGCGGCGTAATCATACTGAGCAGGGTATAGCACCATGAGCGACAAGCTGCGTGAAGTTTTCATCTGCGACGCCGCGCGCACGCCGATCGGGCGCTTCGGCGGCGCGCTCGCCAGGGTGCGCACCGACGATCTCGGCGCCGTGCCGATGCGCGCGCTGAAAGAGCGCAATACGCATGTCGACTGGGAAAAGCTCGACGACGTGTTCTACGGCTGCGCCAACCAGGCCGGCGAGGACAACCGCAACGTGGCGCGCATGGCGCTGCTGCTCGCCGGCTTGCCGGACAGCGTGCCCGGCGTGACGCTCAACCGCCTGTGCGCCTCGGGCATGGAAGCAGTCGGCACCGCCGCGCGCGCCATCAAGGCCGGTGAGATGGACTTCGCCATCGCCGGCGGCGTTGAATCCATGACGCGCGCGCCCTTCGTGCAAGGCAAGGCGGATGCGCCCTTCTCGCGCAAGGCGGAAATCTTCGACACCACGATCGGCTGGCGCTTCATCAATCCGCTGATGAAGCAGCAATACGGCGTCGATTCCATGCCGGAGACCGGCGAGAACGTGGCGGAGGAATTCCAGGTCAGCCGCGCCGACCAGGACGCCTTTGCGCTTAGGTCGCAGATGCGCGCGAGCGAAGCCGAAGGCCGCGGCTATTTCACCACCGAGATCGTCACCGTCGAGGCGCCCGGCGGCAAGGCGGGGCCCACGCTGGTCGACCGCGACGAGCATCCGCGCCCCGACACCTCGATCGAACAACTCGCCAAGCTGAAGACGCCCTTCCGCAAGGATGGCACGGTGACCGCCGGCAACGCCTCCGGCGTCAACGACGGCGCGGCGGCGCTGATCGTCGCCTCGGAGAAGGCGGTGAAGGAGCATGGGCTGACGCCGCGCGCGCGCGTGCTCGGCATGGCCTCGGCGGCGGTGCCGCCGCGCATCATGGGCATCGGCCCGGTGCCGGCCAGCCGCAAGCTGATGGCGCGCCTCCAACACAAGATCGGCGATTATGATTTGATCGAGATCAACGAAGCCTTCGCATCGCAGTCGCTAGCCTGCCTGCGCCAGCTCGGCCTCCCCGACGACGCCGAGCACGTCAATCCGCATGGCGGGGCAATCGCGCTCGGCCATCCGCTCGGCATGTCGGGGGCCCGCCTGGTGCTGACCGCGACGCACGGCCTGCATGAACGGGATGGCAAGCTGGCCCTTGCCACCATGTGCGTCGGCGTCGGCCAGGGCGTATCGCTCGCGCTCGAGCGCATCGCATAAACAAGGATAACAATAAGGGATAAACAATGTCGCTGATTTTTCCCAAGGAAAGCCTGAGCGTCTTCCCCAAGCACCTGAGCCCGGACTACCGCAGCACGGTGAAGCGCTCGCCCTCGAAGCCGCTGATCATCGTGCCGCACACGCTGTCGGAGCTGACCGGCCCAGTCTACGGCCACGATTCAGTAGAGGAAGGCGACAACGACCTCACCAAGCAGCACAAGGGCGAGCCGCTCGGCGAGCGCATCATCGTGCATGGCCATGTGCTCGACGAGGACAAGCGCCCGGTGCCCGATACGCTGGTCGAGATCTGGCAGGCCAATGCCTGCGGCCGCTACATCCACAATGTCGACCAGCACCCGGCGCCGCTCGATCCGAACTTCACCGGGGCAGGGCGCACCGTCACCGACAAGAACGGCTACTACAAGTTCATCACCGTGAAGCCCGGCGCCTACCCGTGGGGCAACCACTACAATGCCTGGCGGCCCAATCACATCCACTTCTCGGTGTTCGGCCACTCGTTTCTGTCGCGGCTGGTCACGCAGATGTATTTCCCGGGCGATCCGCTGTTCCCGTTCGACCCGATCTTCAACTCCGTGACGGACGAGAAGGCGCGTCAGCGCACAGTCTCGAGTTTCGACCTGGAGAACACCATTCCGGACTGGGCGCTCTGCTTCCGCTTCGACATCGTGCTGCGCGGTCGCGAAGCGACGCCGCAGGACAAGCACTGACGAGATGGTGGTCTGCGCGCGAGACACCCTCTCCGCCGTCATCCCTCAATTTCTCGAAAATGAACTGGATAAAGGCCGATGTCCGAAATCACGCCTTCGCAAACTGTCGGTCCGTTCTTCGCCTACGGCCTGACCCCGCGCAACCGCTACGAATGGCGGCCGGAGCACGACAAGCATCTCTATGACTGGAAGGAGACGGTCGGCGCCGACCTGGTCACGCCGGATGCGAGCGGAGAGCGCATCCGCATCGAAGGCGCCGTCATCGACGGCGACGGCCGGCCGATCCCCGACGCCATGGTCGAGATCTGGCAGGCGGACTCGGAAGGCCGCTACGCGCATCCGCGCGACAATCGCGCCAACCGCAACGCCAAGTTCATCGGCTTCGGCCGCTCTGCCTGCGACACCGACGGCGTCTACGCCTTCGACTCCATCAAGCCGGGGCGAGTGCCGGGGCCGGAGGGCAAGCAGCAGGCGCCGCATATCGTTGTCGCCGTCTACTCCCGCGGCATGCTGCGGCAGGTCTATACCCGGCTCTACTTCGCCGACGAGAAATCGAACGCCGACGATCCCATCCTGGCGCTGGTTCCGGAGAACCGGCGCGGGACTCTCCTTGCCCACAAACAGTCGTCGGGCGGGGAGACGGTCTATCGCTTCGATATCCGTGTCCAGGGCGAAAATGAGACCGTTTTCTTCGACGTCTGAGCGAGAAGGTGCCGGAATTGGGCGCTCGCACTGCCCAATTCTGCCCATGCCTGCGCGCCGAATGATGGGCAAAGCCCCTCTACTCGTCAGCGCCATATGTATCGCGATGCGAACTAAAGCTTTATTTTATGGATATTATTTGGCCTATATCCGGCCCACCCACGCCGCCCACCTTTACGTAATCGAGATTTGTGGTTGACGTGATCCGGCTGGCTTGGTTCTTTTCCTCGGGGCAAAGGCCGTCAGAGCCGTCCAGGGAAACGCGTCATGAACGAACAGATCCTGCAGGAGATCAGCGAATTCTGCCGCCAGCGCGGCCTGGCCGAATCGACCTTCGGCCGCCGCGCCGTCAATGACGGCAAGCTCGCCAACCGGCTGCGAAACGGCGGCCGCATCACCACCGATACGCTGGAGCGCATCCGCGCCTTCATGGCGCGCGATGCCGATGGTGCTCCCGCCCGTCGGCGCATTCTGTTCGATTCTTCGCCATCGCCGCAAAGCCTGCCCGAAGTGAAACCGCCGGCGCCGCCGGTCGCCGAGGGCCGGGCCAGCGACGACCCCACGCGCAATTTCCGCTTCTTCGACAACCGGCAGAAATATCTGCTGTTCGTGAACACCTGCTCGGAGAAATGGGAGGTCGCCAACCGCGTCGGCCTCGAGCTCGCCAATATCCATCCGCGGCCGCCGGCGGTGCGCGTGTTCGACGCCGGCGTCGGCGACGGCACCGTGCTTTCGCGCGTGATGCGTACCATGCACGACCGCTTCCCTACCATGCCGTTCTACGTGACCGGCAAGGAGATCAGCCTGGAGGACATCCGCCTCACGCTGCAGAAAATGGCGGACCGTTTCGTCGAGCACCCCGCCACCGTGCTGGTGCTGACCAATCTTGCCTATGCCGAGGCGCCCTGGCTGGTGGTGAAGTCGCTCTCGGCTGCCACCAGCCTGGTGTGGAAAGAGCTGGCGATGGACGGCAACAGCGCACACCGCTTCGAGGAGCAGATCACCGCGCTCGAGCCGTTCCTGGCGGAGAACTGGAAGGCGCGCGTCAGCGAAAAGAGCGGCAACCCCGTCTATGAGCGGCCGATCATCCTGGTGATCTACCGCAACGACCACAAGTTCCTGCTCGACCAGATCATCCCCAAGCCCGGCGGCACCGTCGCCGACTACGACCTGGTGATCGCCTCGCAGCCCTATCGCGCGCGCGCTTCGCTCGAGTTCAAGGCCAAGCGCGTGCTGGCGCCGCTGTCGCGCGCGCTCGGACCCGGCGGGCGCATGATCGCGATCCATTCCTACGGGCACGATCCGGGCATGGAGATCATTCGCAAGATCTGGCCGGACGATCATCCCTTCGTGCACAGCCGCCACGACCTGCTCAAGCAGGTCAAGCACGAGCTGGGCGCGGCCGGGCGCGACCTCAACTTCAACGCCTATGCCGACCAGCGCTCGCTGTTCCGCTACGAGATGCACACGCTGCCGTCGGAAATTTCCAATTCGATCGGCACCTCGACGCTGTTCGCCGCCTGGAACGCGGCGATCTACGTGGCGCAGATCGAGGACGACCGACTGGCCGACGTCAACAGCGACCGCCGCTATGTCGAGGCGACGCGCGACGTGCTGCAGAAGAACGGCGGCCTGTGGTTCTACGACGAGAGCTTCGTGATCTCGCGGCGGCGCGAGTGAGCGGAGAGGTCCTGTGAGCTTCGCTCAGCAGTTCTCCATCGAAGCCACCCGGCCGAGTGCGGCGGAAATCGCCGCGCTCGCCGACGTCCTGCCGCGCGCGACGCCGGTCTATTTCTCCGCAGTGCCGACCATCACGCCGCGCGAGATTGTCGCCGCCGCGGCGCGCCTGCGCAAAGCGGGCCTTGAGCCGGTGGTGCACATTGCGGCGCGCCGTATCGGTTCCAACGCCGATTTGCAGGACCTGCTCGCCGGCTTACACGGCGAAGCTGACGTCAAGCGCCTCTTGGTAATCGGCGGCGACGCGGACACGGCGGGCGAATTTCCCGATGCGCTGGCGGTGATTCAGAAGGGGCGTTTAAGCGAGGCCGGCATCGAGGAGATCGGCATCGGCGCCTATCCGGAAGGCCACCCGCGCATCTCGTCCGGCCGGCTGGAGGCGGCGCTCGACGAGAAGATCGCGGCCGCCTGCGCGCAGGGCTTGGGCGTCCACATCGTCAGCCAGTTCTCGTTCGCGCCCGAGCGCATCCTGGCCTGGCTCAAGCAGTTGCGCGCCTGCGGCATCACGCGGCCGGTCAAGGTCGGCATGGCCGGGCCGACCAGCGTGCCTTCGCTCCTGCGCTACGCGCGCCGCTGCGGCGTCGCCGCCTCGCTGCGCGGGCTGGTATCGGGGGCCGGCGCCGGGTTGATCGGCCAGGTGGTGGGGACCGTGGGACCGGAGCGCATCCTGGCGGCGCTGAGCGAGGCCGAGGGACTGGGCGATACCGCACCGCATTATTTTTCTTTCGGCGGTACCATTGAAACCGCGCGCTACGCATGCGAAGCGTCCGCGGGACGGCATGGCGCCCGCCGTGCTATGGCTCACCCCAACAGCGCATGAGCCCGCAATGCCCGTTCCCGGCACGATCGGGGGCGGCTGCGGTTCCGGTAGAATCATGCGCGCCAGTGCAATAGCGACCCGCGCTCTGTGAAGCGCCGGGCCCGTTCTCGCGGAGGAAAACATGTCGCAACGCTCAAAGCCGCCATTCCGCGCCGACCATGTCGGCTCCATCCTGCGCACCGCGCCGATCAAGCAGGCGCGCGAGAAGCGCGAAAAGGGCGAGATTACCGACGCGCAGCTCAAGGAAGTCGAGGACGCCGAGATCATCAAGATCATCCAGAAGCAGGAAGAGATCGGCCTCAAGGCCATCACCGACGGCGAATTTCGCCGCTCCTGGTGGCATTTCGATTTCTACGGCATGATGGAAAATGTCGAAATCTACGAGCTCGATCACGGCATCCAGTTTCAGGGCGTCGAGACCAAGCCGCGCTCGATCAAAGTCACCGGCAAGATCGGCTTTTTCGGCCATCCGATGATCGAGGATTTCAAGTTCCTCAAACAGCACACCAAGCAGACGCCGAAGATGTGCATCCCGGCACCCTCGACCTTCCATTTCCGGCTCGAGCCCAATGCGGTGAGCAAGGACGCCTATGCCAGCCGCGACGCCATCTTCGATGATCTCGCCGTCGCCTATCAGAACGCGATCAAGGGCTTCTATGACGGGGGCTGCCGCTATCTGCAGTTCGACGACACCGCCTGGGCATACTTGTGCTCGCAGGAGGAGCTGAATAAGGCGCGCGACCGCGGTCTCGACGTCGACCACCTGCAGGACACCTACGCCAAGTGCATCAACAAGGCGCTGGAGGCCAAGCCCGCCGACATGACGATCACCACCCATGTCTGCCGCGGCAATTTCCGCTCCACCTTCATCTCGTCGGGCGGCTACGAGCCAGTGGCCGAGACGCTGCTCGCCAAGTGCAACTACGACGGCTATTTCCTCGAATACGACACCGACCGCGCCGGCGGCTTCGAACCGCTGCGCTTCCTGCCCAAGGGCAACAAGATGGTGGTGCTCGGCCTGCTCACCACCAAGCAGGGCCGGCTGGAGCACAAGGACGACGTCAAACGGCGCATCGAGGAAGCGACCAAGTTCGCCCCGCTCGATCAGTTCTGCCTGTCGCCGCAATGCGGCTTCGCCTCCACCGAGGAAGGCAATGTGCTGGCCGAGGAGGAGCAGTGGGCCAAGCTGCGCATGGTGGTGGAGCTGGCCGAAGAGGTTTGGGGGAAATAAGAATGATGTTGTCATCGCCCGCGACCCGCCTCCGCGCGCTTCGCGAGCTTCGGCGCGCCGGGAGCCCGCCGAAGCGCGGAGCGCGAAGGCGGAAAGCGGAAAGCGGGCGATCCAGTACTCACCGCATTCATTTGAGCCGAAAGGCTCGGGTTTACTGGCTGCCCCGCCTTCGCGGGGCATGACGGGTGAGAATAAGGGGAGGAAGAACCCTAATGACCCAACGCACCACCCCGCCCTTCCGCGCCGACCATGTCGGCAGCCTGTTGCGCACCGCGGCGTTGAAGGAGGCGCGCGCCAAGCACACCAAGGGCGCGATCGACGCCGCCGCGCTCAAAAAGATCGAGGACCAGGAGATCGAGAAGATCGTCAAAAGCCAAGAGGAAGTCGGCCTCAAGCTCGCCACCGACGGCGAATTCCGCCGCTCCTGGTGGCATTTCGACTTCTTCGAGGGACTGCAGGGCGTCGATCTGATCGAGGCGCCGCCGATCAAATTCCACGGCGTCGTCACCAGGAGCCAGGCCATCAAGATCAACGGCAAGGTCGATTTCGCCGGCCACCCGCAGATCGAGCACTTCAAGTTCCTCAAAAGCGTCTGCAACACCGTGCCCAAGATGTGCATTCCGGCGCCGAGCACGTTCCACTTCCGCCAGGGCCGCAAGATGGTCAGCGAGGAGGCCTATCCGAGTTACGACGAGTTCTTCGCCGACATCGCCGCTGCCTGGAAGAAGGCGATCCGCGCCTTCTACGACGCCGGCTGCCGCTATCTGCAGCTCGACGACACCGCCTGGGCGATGATCTGCGATCCCAACGAGCGCGAGCAGTCCAAGGGGCGCGGCGACGATCCGGACAGCCTGCCCGCGATCTATGCGAAAGTGACCAACGAGGCGCTCAAGGACAAGCCGGCCGACATGGCGATCACCATGCATTCGTGCCGCGGCAATTTCCGCTCCACCTTCATCGCCTCGGGCGGCTACGAGTTCGTCGCCGAGCACCTGCTCGGCAACACCAATTTCGACGGCTATTTCCTCGAATACGACACCGACCGCGCCGGCGGCTTCGAGCCGTTGCGCTTCTTCCCCAAGGGTAACAAGCAGGTCGTGCTCGGCCTGGTCTCCTCGAAGCAGGGGCGGCTGGAGCCGAAGGACGACATCAAGCGCCGCATCGAGGAGGCGACCAAATATGTCGATCTCGAGCAGCTTTGTCTGTCGCCGCAATGCGGCTTCGCCTCCACCGAGGAAGGCAACGTACTGGCCGAGGAGGAGCAGTGGGCCAAGCTGCGCATAATCGTGGAATTGGCGGAAGAGGTTTGGGGGAAATAGGAATGATGCTGTCATCGCCCGCGAAAGCGGGCGATCCAGTATTCCCGGTTTTTCGTTGGCCATTTAAATCTTGATACAGGGAGTACTGGATGCCTCGCCTCCGCGGGGCATGACAGCTCCGAGAGTGCCGCCCATGCAACGCGCCGCGCCCCCTTTCCGCGCCGATCACGTCGGCAGTCTGCTGCGCCCGGCGGCACTGAAGGAGGCGCGCGCCAGGCACGAGAAGGGCGAGATCAGGGCGGCTGCGCTCAAAGCAATCGAAGACCGGGAAATCGAAAAGGTCACCAGGCGCCAGGAGGACATCGGCCTCAAGGCGGTGACCGACGGCGAATTCCGCCGCGCCTTCTGGAACTACGACTTCCTCGGCGCCCTGCCTGACGTTGAAGCCTATCTCGGCGAGCGCAAAATCAAGTTCCAGGGCGTGCAGCCCAAGCCGATGATGCTGCGTGTCACCGGCAAGCTGGGCGCGTTCACGACGCATCCGATGCTGGAGCATTTCAGATTCGTCCGGGACCACACGCGCTTGGTGCCGAAGATGACGATCCCCTCGCCCTCGAGCCTGCACTTCCGCTACGGGCGCGACGCGGTGCCCGAGTCGATCTATCCGGACATCAATGATTTCTACCGCGACCTCGGCCAGACCTACCGCAAGGCGGTGCGCGCCGTCGCCGATGCCGGTTGCCGCTATCTGCAGCTCGACGAGGTCAACTTCACCTATCTCTGCGATCCCAAATTGCGCGAGCA
>JARRNI010000068.1:0-10728 GCA_037385125.1 Pseudolabrys sp. | reverse complement strand
GAGGCCAGCATGCCGGTGAACACCGTGATGCCGATCGAGGCGCGCGCATTGGCGCCGGCGCCGGTCGCCAGCACCAGCGGCACCACGCCGAGGATGAAGGCGAAGGAGGTCATCAGGATCGGCCGGAAGCGTTCGCGCGCGGCCTCCACGGCCGCCTCCAGAATCGGCTTGCCCTGCTCACGCAATTCGCGCGCGAACTCGACAATCAGAATGGCGTTCTTCGCCGACAGCGCGATCAACAGGACGAGGCCGATCTGCGTATAGAGATTGTTGTCCACGTGCAGCAGGCGCAGCGCCGTCACCGGCCCGATCAGCGAGATCGGCACCCCCAGAATCACGGACAGCGGGCGGTACCAGCTCTCGTATTGCCCGGCCAGCACCAGATAGACCAAGAGCAGCGCCATGGCGAAAACGAAATACATCTGATTGCCGACCAGCTTCTCCTGATACGACATGGCCGACCATTCGTAGTTCACATGAGGCGGCAAAGTGCGCCTCTCGATCTGCTCCATCAGGTCCATCGTCTGGCCGGTCGAATAGCCGCGCGCAGGCATGCCGACGATGGTCGCCGACGGATAGAGGTTATAAAGGCTGATCAGCGACGGCCCGGTCACCCGCGTGATGTCGATCATGGTGCCGAGCGGGATCATATTGCCGGCATTGTTGCGCACCGACAAATTGCGCACATCCTCCAAGTTCAGGCGGAATCGGGCGTCGGCCTGCACGAACACCTGGAAGGTGCGGCCGAACTTGGTGAACTGGTTGACATAGGACGAGCCGAGATAGCCGGCGAGCGCGTTGAAGATCTGGTCGACGCTCACGCCTAGCGACTGCGCCTTCACGCGGTTGACGGTGATCATGTATTGCGGGCTGTTGGCGCGGTACGAGCTGAGTATCAGGCGCAGGCTCGACTGCGAGCTCGCATTGGCGAGCATGGTCTGCACGATGCCGCCGAGCTTGGCGAAATCGAAGCTGTTGTCGCGCATCTCAATGATCTGGGTGAAGCCGGCGGCGAAGCCGACGCCCTGGATCGGCGGCGGCGGCAGCACGCGCACGGTTGCGCGCTCGATGCCGCTCATCGCCTCGTTCAGGCTGGTGAGCATGGGCAGCAGGCCTTCCTTCTTGCCGCGCACCGACCAGTCCTTGAGGATGATATAGGCAACGCCAGCGCTCGACAGCGAGGCGTTGCCGTCGAGCGGCGAGACGCCGGCGATAGTGACCACTTCCGAGACGCCGGGGTTGCGCCGCGCCAGCGTGCTCACCCGGTCGAGCACGTTCTGGGTGCGCTCGAGCGAGGCGCCGTCGGGAAGCTGCACGGTCGCCAGCATGTAGCCCTGGTCCTCGATCGGGATGAAGCCGGTCGGGATGCGGGTGAACTCGTAGAGCGTGCCGCCGATGACGACGATCGCCAGCGCCACCATGATGCCGGCGAAGCCGACCAGGTGGCGCATGAGCGCGGCATAGCCGTGCTCGAGCTTGCTATAGACGGCATTGAAGCCGCGATAGAAGAAGTTGCGCTGCTCCATCGGCACCGTGGGCCGCAGCCACAGCGCGCACTGAGTCGGCTTCAGCGTCACCGCATTGATGGCGCTGATCAGCGCGGTGGCCGCGATCACCAACGCGAACTGCGCGTACATCTGACCCGTCAGCCCCGGCAGGAAGGCCGCCGGCAGGAATACCGACAGCAGCATCAGGGTGATGCCGACGATGGGCCCGAACAGAATGCGCATCGCCTCGATCGCCGCCGGCGGCCCGTCCATGCCCTTGTCGATATTGTGGGAGGCCCCCTCCACCACGATGATGGCGTCGTCGACCACGATGCCGATCGCCAGCACGATGGCGAACAAGGTGGCGAAGTTGACCGTGAAGCCGAGCGCCCACATGGCGGCGAAGGCGCCGATAATGGTCACCGGCACCGTGGTCGCCGGCACCAGCATGGCGCGCCAGTCCTGCAGGAACACCATGATGACGATCAGCACCAGGATCGCCGCCTCGAACAGCGTCTTGTAGATCTCGTCGATCGACGCGTTCACGAACACCGTGGTGTCGAAGGGAATGCTGTAGGTGAGCCCCTGCGGAAAGGCGCGCGAAAGCTCGCCCATGCGCTGCTTGACCTCATGCGCGACATCGAGGGCATTGGCGCCGGGCGAGAGGAAGATGGCGAGGCCGGCCGCCTGCTTGCCGTCGAGGCTGAATATCTGGCTGTAAGTCTGCGCGCCCAACTCCACATGGCCGACGTCGCGCACCCGGGTGATCTGGCCTTGCGAGCCTGTCTTAACGATGACGTTGTCGAACTGGCTCACCTTGTCGAGGCGGCCGGCGACGTTGAGCGTGTACTGGAAGGGTACGTTGCCGGGCGCCGGCGGCGCGCCGATCTGGCCGGCGGTCACCTGCGCGTTCTGCTGCTGCAGGGCGTTGATCACGTCCTGCACGCTGAGGTCGCGCGATTTCATCTTCTGCGGATCGAGCCAAACCCGCATGGCGTATTCGCCGGCGCCGAAAACCACCACATTGCCCACGCCCGGCAGGCGGGAGAGCTCGTCCTTGAGATTGATAGTGGCGTAGTTCGCCAGATAAAGGCTGTCGTAGCGGTTCTGCGGCGAGGTCAGGGTGACGATCTGCAGAATCGAGGTCGACTTCTTCTCCACCACCACGCCCTGCGACTGCACCGCCTGCGGCAGCGAGGACAGCGCTGCCTGCACCCGGTTCTGCACCAGCACCTGCGCAAAATCGAGATCGGTGCCGATCTTGAAGGTGACGGTGAGCGTATAGGAGCCGTCGGCGGCGGCGTAGGACTGCATGTAGATCATGCCCTGCACGCCGTTGACCTGCTGCTCGATCGGCAGCGCCACGGTGTCGATGATGGTGCGGGCGCTGGCGCCAGGATAGCGCGTCGTCACCTGCACGGTGGGCGGCACCACGTTGGGATATTGCGCCACCGGCAGGGCGAACACCGCGACCGCACCGATCACCACGATCAGGATCGCGATGACATTGGCGAGGATGGGCCGCTCGATGAAGAATTTGGAGATCATGGCGCGGCCATAGCCGTCAGCCCTTGCCAGGCGATGACGCCGGCTTGGCCGGCGCCGCCTTTTCGGTCTGCGGTGCCACTTTCTGGCCCGGCACCGCGCGCATCAGGCCCGCGACGATGACGCGGTCGTCCGGCTTCAGACCCTTCTCGATCACACGCATGGTGCCGTCGCGCGGACCGACCGTGACGGTGCGTTGCTTGACCACGTCGTCCTTGCCGACGATCATGAGATAACGGCCGCTCTGGTCGGTGCCGAGCGCCGTCTCCGGCACCAGCAGCGCCTTGTCGAGCTTGCCGGTGGGCACGCGCACCCGCACGAACATGCCGGGCAGCAGCACGCGCTTCGGATTCTTCAGGATGGCGCGCGCGGCCAACGTCCCGGTCGAGGCGTCGACCGTGGGCGAGGCGTAGTCGAGCGTGCCCTTGTGCGGATAGCCCTGTTCGGTCTGCAGGCCGACCTCGACCGGCACCTTCTTGAGCTCTTTCTGAGTCAGCCCCAGCTTGCGGATCTCGGCACGGATGCGCAGGACGTCTTTTTCGGTGATGTTGAAATTCACGTAGATCGGATTGAGCTCGACGATGCTCGCCAGCGTGGTCGGCGTGGCGCCGCCGCCGACATAGTCGCCGATCGAGACTTGGCGGGCGGTGACGATGCCGTCGAACGGCGCCGACACGTGGGCGTAATCGACATTGATCGCCGCCAGCCGCGTGTTGACCTTGGCCTGCTCGAGATCGGCCTTGGCGCTGTCGCGCGCCGCCCGCGCGTTGTCGAGCGAGACCTGCGTGTTGGTGCCGGTCTTGGCGAGATCGACCTGGCGCTTGTATTCAGCCTCCGCCTTGACCAGGGTCGCTTGGGCGCCGTCCTGCGCCGCCTTCGACTGCTCGAGCTTGAGGTCGTAGGGCTTCGGCTCGATGGTGAACAGGAGCTTGTCCTTCTTGACGAAGTCGCCGTCCTTGTAATCGATGGAGTGAACGAAGCCGTTCACGCGCGCCACCAGATCGGCGGTGTTGACCGCGGCGGCGTTGCCGGTGGCTTGCAGATAGAGCGTGACGCTGCGTTGCGCCGGCTTGGCCACCGTCACCTTGGGCGGCGGCGGCGCGACATAGGTGTTCTTCTGCTCGCAACCGGCCAGCGCGGCGAGGGCCATAACCACGGCGGCGGCCACACGCCAGTGTCCCGGAAACATCCGCGGCTCGCCCATCACCCAGGTCCTCGGGGCCGGAAAACCGGAGCGTGATGCCGGTTTCAATAACACACCCCGTCCTCGCCCGGCGGCGCTTAGCTTCCGCTATTCACAGGGATTTGCAAGCGGCAGGCACGCCAAAAACGCGCGGGCGGCGCCGTTTGCGGCACCGCCCGATGGAAGCGATCGGATTAAGGTTGTCGCGGGCTTAAGACGTGCCCTTGTTGTTCAGGTCGGTGACCGCGCGCCGGTTCTGCGACCAGCACGATATGTCGTCGCACAGCGCCACCGGCCGTTCCTTGCCGTAGGAGATGGTGCGGATGCGGCCCGCCGCCACGCCGCGCGAGATCAGATAGTCGCGAACCGCCTGCGCGCGCCGGGCGCCGAGCGCGAGGTTGTATTCGCGCGTACCGCGCTCGTCCGCGTTCCCCTCGACGGTGAAGGCGCCGTATTGCGGATAGCGGTTGAGCCACTGCGCCTGCTTGTCGAGCGTGGCGCGCGCCTGCGCGGACAGCTCGGACGAGTCGGTGGAGAAGAACACCCGGTCGCCGACATTGACCACGAAGTCCTGCTGACTGCCGGGCGTGGCCGCCGCGCCGGCATTGGCTTGCGCGTTCTGCGCGTTGTTGGCGCAGGCCGATATGGCGAGGGCGCCCGCGAGCACCGCCGCCAGGCGGAAGCCACGCAACACATGTCTGATGTCGATCATTCCGGTGCCTCCATTCCTACTCGCACACAGACCGGACGTTGCGGTGTCTAACAGGACGCGAGTTAATCGAACGTTCCATCAACCTTGATGGAACCTTGATGATCCCTCTCAAATGCCCGGCGACCGGGTAAACATCCCTTGATGGTTAAGAGCAGGTGAAAACACTATGGCTTCCTTGCGGCGCTCAAGACAAGAGCGGCGACCAGGCCGGATCGGAGGCGAAGCTGGGCGTCGGCTCCTTGAGCTTGTTGCGGCCTGAGAGGTCGATGGTGAACAGATGCGGGCCGGCGTCGCCGGGATTGTCGCTGAAGAACATGATGACCCGCCCGTTGGGCGCCCAGGTCGGCCCCTCGTTGTGGAAGCCTTCGGTCAGGATGCGCTCGCCCGAGCCGTCGGGCTTGAGCACGCCGATGGAGAACTGGCCGCCAGTGATGCCGGTGAAGGCGATGTAGTCGCCGCGCGGCGACCAGACCGGGCCGGCGTGCCGGCCCTGACCGAAGGAGATGCGCTGGGCGGCGCCGCCCTTCGCCGGCATCACGTAGATTTGCTGGGTGCCGCCGCGATCGCTCTCGAAACAGATGAAACGCCCGTCGGGCGAATAGCACGGCGAGGTGTCGATCGCCGGCGTGTCGGTGAGTCGCGTGGTCTGCTTCGAGCGCAGGTCCATGACGAACAGGTTGGCGTTCGGCCCCTGCTGCAGGCTCATGACGACGCGCTGGCCGTCGGGCGAGAAGCGCGGCGCGAAGGACATGCCAGGGAAATTGCCGACGACCTCGCGCTGGTTGGTCTCGATGTTGAGCAGGTAGACCTTGGGCTGGCCGCGCCCATAGGACATGTAGGTGATTTCCTGGGTCGACGGATTGAAGCGCGGGGTCAGCACCAGGTCATGACCGTCGGTCAGGTATCGCACGCCGTAGCCGTCCTGGTCCATCAGCGCGAGCCGCTTGATGCGCCGGTTCTTGGGGCCGGTCTCGTCGACGAAGACGATGCGGCTGTCGAAATAACCCTTGTCGCCGGTGAGCGTCTGATAGATCGCGTCGGAGACGATATGCGCGATGCGCCGCCAGTTGTCGGGCGTGGTGAAGTACTGCTTGCCGTCGAGCTGCTGGCCGGCGAACACGTCCCACAAGCGGAATTCCGCCTTCAGCCGGCCGTCGCTCTGCCGGGTGACGCGGCCGGTGACTAGCCCCTGCGCGTTGATGGCGCGCCAGTCGGCGAAGTGCGGCACGCGGTCGGTATCGGTGACCTTCTCGATGAAGGCTTCCGGGTTGATCGGCGCGAACAGGCCGCTGCGCTGCAGATTGTTGGTGATGACGTCGGCAACGCCCTGCGCGGTCTGCGCCTCGTCGGGACTGCCGGCGACAAAGGGCGTGATCGCGATCGGCATGGGCCGCGGCGTGCCCTGGGTGATGTCGAGGTGCAGCACGGCGCCCGCCGGGCGCGTGCCGAAGGCGGCCACGGCGCCGGCGCCCGCCAGCAGCAGGTGACGGCGGCTCATTGCCATTCGGCCCGGCGGGTTGGCAGCGAAACGGTTGATGTCGGTCATGTCGGCTCGATCAGTGCGTCGCGATGTCGTCGTACATCTGACTGGTGTCGAAGGTGAAGTCGATTTCTTTCCAGATATCGTAGTGCTTGGGTTTCAGCATCGAGTAGGGCTGGCCGAGGAAGACGGCGCGCACCGCGCTGTCGCGCAGCGCGTTGAAGCGCGGACCGCTTCCGTGCGTGATGACCTGCGGGCCGATCTCCAGCGTGCCATCGCGGCGGAAGCGGATGCGAATGGTGATCCGCATGCGCTCGCCGTTGCGCATGGCGACCGGCGGATTCCACAGCGCGATCAGCCGGTCGCGCAGCGCGTCGAGCTCCGACTGCGACAGGTGCGCGGCCGTGGCCTTGGCGGCGCCGAGGGTGGGCTCCCTGTTGAGCGCCGCACCGGTGATCGAGTGGCGCTGCGGGTCGCGCCGGTTGAGCAGGGCCGCGATCTTGTCCGGATTGAACTTGGGCCGCTTCTTGTGCGGGATCGGCGGCCGGCGCGGCGGCAGCGGCTCGTTATGGACGACCTTCTGCGTCTTCTTCTTCTGCTTCTTGATTTCCTTGGCGGTCGGATCGGGCTTGGGCGGCGCGGCCTTTTCCTCCGGCTTCGGCACCGTGGCCTTGACCTTTTGCTTTTTGGTGATCTTGGCCTTGAGGTCCTCCGGCTTCGGCTTGTCGATCTTCTCGACCACCGGCTTGGGCTTCTTGACCGGCTTGGGCGCGTGCTTGACGCCCTTGGTCATCTGCGAGAATTCCTTCTCGCTCACCAGGTCGACCGGCAGCGACTGCGCCGGGGTCGATTTGAACGGCGTGCCGGTAAAGGACACGACCGCCCACAGCAGCACCGCCGCGTGGAGCCCGGTCGAGATCGCTGACGCCGTTCTGAACTGCATTAGTGCGTTTGCGCGCCCTGCCCGCCCTGCTCGAACTCGGTGACCAGGGCGACCCGGTGGAAGCCGGCCTCCGACAGTCGCCCCATGACCTTCATCATCGTACCGTAATTGACGCTCTTATCGCCGCGCAGATAGATGCGCGCCTCCGTACCGCCACGCGCCTCGGCGATCGCCGAGAGCTTGGGGATCAGCTTGTCGATGGCGATCTCGGAATTCTGCAGATAGATCTCGCCCTTCTGATTGACCGAGATGGTCAGCGGCTTCTTGTCCTGCCCGAGACTCTTGGCCCTGCTCTGCGGCAGGTCGACCGGCACGCCGACGGTGAGCAGCGGCGCCGAGACCATGAAGATGATGAGCAGCACCAGCATCACGTCCACCATGGGCGTGACGTTGATCTCGGCCATAACCCCGCGGCGGCGATGGCGCCGCCGCCTACCATTCATCGGGGTGCCGGCGTTGGCTGCTCCCATGGACGTCCCTTATCGCTGGCGCATGACCCTATCCGAAAACCGCCGCCCCATCCCCCGCGGGACCCGGCTCTCGGAGACCGTGCGCTACCCACGCTCGTCGATCTGTCGCGACAGGATGGCGGCAAATTCGTCAGCGAACCCCTCCAGGCGTTGGGCCTGCTTGTTCACCTCGGACGCGAACTTGTTGTAGAAAATCGTCGCCGGTATGGCAGCGACGAGGCCGATTGCGGTCGCGAAAAGCGCCTCCGCGATGCCTGGCGCTACCACCGCCAGCGAGGTGTTCTTTGAGGCGGCGATCGACTGGAAGCTGGTCATGATGCCCCAGACCGTGCCGAACAGGCCGACAAAGGGGGCGGCCGAGCCGACGGTGGCGAGTACCAGGAGCCGGCGCTCCAGCCGCTCGACCTCGCGCGCGATGGTCACCTCCATCACCTTTTCGATGCGCATCTGCAGGCCCGCGAAGGAGCGCGGATGACCCTCCAGGCTGCGCTTCCACTCCCGCATGGCCGCCACGAACAGGGCCGCCATGGAATGGGTCGGCCGCGACACCATGTTGCGGTAGAGCTCCTCCAGCGACTGGCCGGACCAGAAGACCTGCTCGAAGGCGTCCATGCCGCGACGGGTACGGGCGAACAGCACCGCCTTGTCGATGGCGATGGCCCAGACCCAGATCGAGGCGATCAGCAGCCCGATCATGACCCCCTTGACGATCCAGCTCGCGTGCCAGAACAAGGTGAAGAGCGAGAGATCGGCGGTGACCGGAAGAGCCTGCTGGGCGACCTCGGCAGGATGCATTGATACGTCCTTTCCGCTTGATCCGGCCGGCCTTGCCCCGGCGTCAGCGATCGTCGGACCAAAAGGAACTCCGCGGCGCAGCTGCCTGTTGGCGCTCCGCCAGGACCGTTACGTTTGCGAAACCCGAAAATCCCGCCGCCGGCAGGCTCAGGCAATCCGCGCGAAAATTGGCCGAACTTGGGCGCCAGACTCGGGCGCCGGCCTTTGGGCACGCGGCCGATCGCCCGGCCGGTCGTCCGGCCAGGCTAGACAGCGCCGATTGTGGTTAAGGAGCCGTTAACCGCGCGGCAGGGAGCTACCGCGGCGGGCGCAAGAAATGCAAGAGCGGCCCGCCTCGGGGAAGGCGGGCGGCCCGACCCGCGCGAGGGGAATGCGCGGAGGACGAGGCGTTAGGCTTTCAGCCTTGCGGCTCCGTCGGCGGCGCCTCCGGCTCCGGCCGGCTGCGCCGCTCGGCCATGAACTGATCGAACTCGGCCTTGTCCTTGGCGAAGCGCAGCCGCTGCAGGAAGTCGCGGAACTCGCGCTGCTCCTCTTCCAGCCGGCGCAGGGTCTCCACGCGGTACTCGTCGAAGGCGCGGTTGCCGCTGGAGGGCGGGGTCCAGGGCGTGCCCGCCATGTGGCTGCGCATCCAGTCCATCTTGCGCTGCATGCGCCCCATCTTGTGCTGCCAGCGGTCATAGCTGCCGTAATGTCCGCATCCCATTCTTCCGCTCCATATCGTGAAAGCGAGGACGGCCAGGCCCAGCGGCCACCAGGCCCAGAACCCAAGGACGATCAGCGCGATCCAAGCGGGTTTGCCGAATTCGTCGAGCTTTGCGGTGACGGGCATTGTCGGCCTCGCGTGAATGTAAATAACATTTACATGAATAGATCTGGCCGGGATCGATGTCAATAGCCTTCACATTGGAATTCTCAGATAGGCGGTCCGGGGCGGTTTGCGAGGCCTCGCCGCTCGATCCTCTCGCTTGCGGGCATGCGCGCTTCTGAAATGCGTGTCCCGGGCGGGGGGCAGCGCGTAACGAAGCGGAGGGGTCGTTGCAGACCCGGGACGCGCTATCGGCCCGCCCCCACATCCTCCGACAATCCGAGCCCGCGCAGATAGACCAGGAAGGCCGCCTCCAGCAGCTCCTCCGGAGGCATCGGCAATGTGCGCCGCGCCGCGTCGCCGCGGCCGAACAGCGAGGCGATGCCGTGCGCCATCGACCAGATATGCAGCGCCACCATCAGTGCCGGCGGACGGCCTTGCGCCGGCAACAGCGCCACCAGCTTCTCGGCCGCGCCGCGCAGCACGGAGAAGGCGCGTTCGCCAGCCTCGCGCAATTGCGCATCGGTGTCGGCGGGAATGCCAGCCTCGAACATGGCCGAGTAATAGGCAGGCTCCTGCTTGGCGAAATCGAGATAGGCCTTGCCGAGCCGGTCGAAGGCGGCGAGCACGTCCGGCCGGCCGTCGTTCCAGGCCTTGGTCAGCGTCGCCGCGAATTCATCGAAACCGCGCTTGGCGACGTCGGCGAGAAGCGCGTCGCGGTCGCGGTAATGGCGGTAGGGCGCGGCCGGGCTGACACCGGCAAAGCGCGCGGCGTCGGCGAAGGTGAACCCGGCCGGCCCCTTCTGCGCGATCAATTCGAGCGCGGCCCGCACCAGAGCCTCTTTCAGGTTGCCGTGGTGATAGCCGCGCGGCCCGTGGGGGCCCCGCCCGTGCCAACTCATGGGTCGCGCCTCATGTTAAGGGCATTTACATGAGTCCGGCTCGGGCGTCGATGGCGATTGCTAATGACAGCGCGGCGCGGTGGCGAACGATAGGCGCTCGAACAGCGTCGGGCCGCCGGGCTGGGCGCCTTCGATGGTGAGCAGCTGAAGCTTCATGACCACGCTGCCCGGTGCCGAGTAGCCGCCAGTCTTGCCGCCGGCCGCCAGCACGCGGTGGCAGGGCACGATCAACGGAATCGGATTTTCGCCGAGCGCCTGCCCGACCGCGCGCGGCAGCAATTTGTCGCCGAGCCGCGCGGCAATCTCGCCATAGGTCTTGGTGGCGCCGGGCGGAATAGTGCGCGCAATGGCGTAGACCTTGCGGTTGAACGCCGGCAGCGCTTCGTCGTCGATGGTCACGTCGGTC
>JARRNI010000067.1:0-10799 GCA_037385125.1 Pseudolabrys sp. | reverse complement strand
ATTCCGGTCGACAAGGCCAATGACTGCATCTGGGGCTACGGCGTTGGCATCGACCTCACCCGGCGCGACCTGCAGATCGCCTCGCGCGACATCAAGCGGCCGTGGGAGATCGGCAAGGCCTTCGATCACTCGGCGCCGTGCGGGCCGCTCAAGCCCGCGAGCGAAATCGGCCATCCGGTGAAGGGCCGCATCACGCTCAAGGTGAACGGTGAGGTGCGCCAGGATGGCGATCTCAACCAGATGATCTGGAACGTGCCGGAGGTCATCTCCAAGCTGTCGGAAATGGTGGCGCTGGAGCCGGGCGACGTGATCATGACTGGCACGCCTTCCGGAGTGGCGGCGACCGTCGCCGGCGACAAGATCGAATGCGCGGTCGAGGGCGTGGGCTCGCTGAGCGTGACGATCGGGCCGCCGCTCAAGTAGCGTCACAGCCCGAGATACGCCTGCCGCACCCGGTCATCGGACAAGAGTTCGGCGCCGGTGCCGGAAAGCGTGACGCGGCCGTTTTCCAGCACGTAGGCGCGAGTGGCGAGCTTGAGCGACACCGCCACGTTCTGCTCCACCAGAACGCAGGTGAGGCCGTCGCAGTTCAAGTCGCGTACGGTCTTGAGCACGCTCTGCACGATGGTGGGCGCCAGGCCGAGCGAGGGCTCGTCAAACATGACCAACTCGGGCGCGCCCATGAGGCAGCGGCCGATGGCGAGCATCTGCTGCTCGCCGCCGGACAGCGTGCCGGCCCCTTGCGCGCTGCGCTCGGCCAGCACCGGGAACATGGCGTAGACCCGCTCCAGATTGCGCGCGCGCTGCGTCCGGGCGCGCCCCAGCATGGCGCCCATGTTGAGATTCTCGGAGACGGTCAGCGATGGAAACACCTGCCGCCCCTCCGCCACTTGGCCGACGCCGAGCTCGCACACCTTGTGGCTCGGCCAACCGGCAATGTCGGTGCCGCGATAGAGGATGCGTCCGCGCGCGGGCCTGAGCATGCCGGCGATGGCGCGGATGAGCGAGGTCTTGCCGGCGCCGTTGGCGCCGACGATGGCCGCGATGGCGCCCTCCTCGATGGTGAGCGAGACGCCGTCGAGCGCCTGGGCGTCGCCGTGGAACACGGCGAGGTTTTCGACCGTCAACATTATTCGATGGCCTCCGCGCCCAGATAAGAGTCGATCACCGCCGGGTCGCGCACCACCTCTTCCGGCGCCCCTTCGGCGATCTTGGCGCCGTGATGCAGCACCAGCACCTGGCCGGCGAGCGCCATCACCGCGCGCATGACGTGCTCGATCAGGAGAATTGTGAGGCCGCGCTCACGGTTGAGCTCTTTCAGAATGGCAACGATGCGGTCGGTCTCGGTGGGCCGCAATCCCGCCATCACCTCGTCGAGCAGCAGGAGCTTGGGATCGGTGGCAAGCGCCCGCGCAACTTCCAGCCGCTTGCGGTCGGGCAGCGTGAGGGCGGCGGCAGGGTGCAGGCGCTTGTCGTAGAGGTCAAGGCGGCGCAGCACGTCGTGGGCATAATCGCGCGCCGCGCCGAGATGCCTGCAGTGCAGCAGCGCGCCGACGATCACATTGTCCTCGACGCTGAGCGCGGGGAACGGCCGCACGATCTGAAAGGTGCGGCCAATGCCGCGCCGGCAGATATGGTCGGGCTTGAGTCCCTCGATGCGCTCGCCGGCGAAAGCGATGCCGCCCGCATCGGGCGCGAAGACGCCGGCGATCAGATTGAACAGCGTGGTCTTGCCGGCGCCGTTCGGCCCGATCGCCGCGAAGATCGATCCTTCCGGCACCTCGAAGCTGACGCGGTCGACCGCAACCAGGCCGCGGAAGCGCTTGCTGACATTGTCGACGGCAAGCAGCGCGCTCATTTCGGCTTCCCCGTCAGCCGCAGGCGCGCGCTCAGCCACGGCCAGACGCCGTGCGGCGCTGCGATGATGATGAACAGAAGAATCATGCCCAGGGTCAATTGCTTGGTGCCTGGCACGTCGAAGCCGACCCAGCCCATCAGCGAGCGCGTTCCTTCTGCGATCGCTTCGATCACCACGGTGCCGAGGATCGGCCCGAACAGCGTGCCGATGCCGCCGACAATCGGCGCCAGAATGATCTGGATCGAATGCTCAATACCGAAGACCTGCGCGGGAAACAGGTTGTTGTAGTAGAAGGCGTAGATCACGCCGGCAAACGAGGTCATGGCGGCGGAGATCACCACGGCCAGCATCTTGTAGCGGAAGGTGTCGATGCCGGAGGCGCGCGCGGCCTCCTCGTCCTCGCGGATCGCCAGCCAGAAATAGCCGATGCGGCTTTGAAGCAGCGCGCGGCTGAAGAGGTAGGCGAGCACGGTGGCGACGAGTAGCACGTAATAGAACATGGCCGGATGGCCGCGCAAATGCCACAGATCGTTATGGGCGTATTGCTTGACCGGCAGGAACAGGCCGGCGGAGGCCCCGGTCCAGGTGAAATGCTCGAAGCCGACAAGGGCGAACTGGTCGAAGGCGATGGTCAGGATGGCAAAATAGACGCCGGCGACCTGGAAGCGGAAAGCGAGAAAGCCGATGAAGGCGCCGGCGAGGCCGGCGATCGGCGCCGCGGCCAGCAGCCCGATCCAGGGCCCAATACCGAAATGCACATAGAGCGCGGCAGCGGTATAGGCGCCGAGCCCGACATAGAGCGCGTGGCCGAGCGACAATTGTCCGGCAAAGCCCATCATGACGTTCCAGGCCTGGCCGACATAGGCGAAATACAGGACGAGGATCAGCACGGTGAGCAGGTAGTCGCCGGCGAACAGAGGCGCCACGACAAGCAGCGCCAGTACCAGCGCCAGCAGGACGAGACCGCGGCGCGGCACGCCCTCGATCAGACGGCCGATCATGCCGCCCTCTTGCCCATGATGCCCTGCGGCCGGAACAGCAGCACCACCACCAAGAGCGCGAAGGCGAACATGGTCTTGGCCGAGGGCGTAAACAGCAGGCCCGCCATCGCTTCGGTGAGGCCGATCAGCACGCCGCCGAGCAGCGCGCCGGGCATCGAGCCCAGGCCGCCGGTGATGACGATGACGAAGGCGAGCAAGGTGTAGGAGGCGCCGGCCGCCGGCGTCACGTCGAACAGCAGGAGCAGGATGGTCCCGGCGGCGCCGACGCAGGCCGAGCCGAGGCCGAAGGTGAGCGCGTAAAGCCGCTTGACGTCGAGGCCGACCACCTGCGCGCCGGTGTAATTGTCGGCGCAGGCGCGGATGGCGGTGCCGAGCGTCGTGTAGCGGAAGAAGGCGAACAGCGCCGCCGCTACCACGACCGCGACGATGCCCGCATAGAGCTTCGTGGCGTCGATGATGAGCGGGCCGATGGCGTAGCTGTCGAAGGCATAGGCCACCTGGACGTTCTGCGCGTCGGGGCCGAACAGGATCAGCAACGTGTTGCCGATGATGATTGCCACCGAGATCAACAGCAGGAACTGGCTGTGCTCGGGCCGCGTGATGAAGGCATTGATCATGCCGGCCTGCAGCAGGTAGCCGAAGGCAAACATGACCGCGGCGATCGGCACCAGCATCAAGAGCGGATCGAGATGGAAGGCGGCGAACAGGGTCACCGCGATATACATAGCGATGGTCATCATCTCGCCGTGGGCGAAATTGACCACGCGCACCACGCCGAAGATCACCGACAGGCCGAGCGCCATCAGGCCGTAGACGAGGCCGGTCAGAACCCCGCCGACGGCGACGTTGAGGTAGAGCGACAAGGGCATCGGGCGGGTCCTAGCGGCTTGCGACGGCTTCGCGGCCTTCATGCCCGGCCAACCGGGTTCGGCCTTTGGCCGGCCCGGCTGTACGCTTGTGCCGGGCATCCACGTCTTTTCTCGAGCAAGAAAGGCGTGGATGGCCGGGACAAGCCCGGCCATGACGGGGGCCTTTGCATTTCTACAAGCGCGTGCCTCAGCCGCGCTTATCGAAGGGCGGATAGGGCCACACCACCTTAGCGTTGGCGGCGGACTTGGGCTCCACCGTCACCAGCTTGCCGCCGCGGTTCTGAATCGCCGAGTCCTTCAGCTTGTCATTCTGCCCCTTGGCATTGAACATGATGCCGGGGCCGGGGCTGACATTGTTGGTGATGTGCGTCTTGCGAATGGCTGCGGCCAGGGCCTTCGGATCGGCGGTGCCGGCGCGCTTGTACGCGTCGGCAGCCACCAGCAGCGCCTCGAAGGTATAGACCTGGTTGGTGTTGAGGTTGATGTTCGGATACTTCTTGGCCATCGCCGCTTCGAGCTTCTTGGACAGCGGCTTGTTGGGATCGTACCAAGGCACGAAGCTCAAGGGGCCGTCGGACAGCTTGCCGAGCGTCTTGAGATACTGGTCCTCGTACCAGCCCGGGCCCATGCTCAGGATCGCCATGGGCGACCAGCGCTGCTTGACCAGCTCGCGGGTAATCAGAATGGCGTCGTTGAGGCGGCTGACCATCAGCAGCGCGTCGGCGCCGGTCGCCTTGGCCTTGGCCACCTCGACCGAGAGGTCGCGCGCGGCCGGATCGTAGGCGATCTCCTGCACGATCTTGTAGGGCATCTTGAAGTGCGGCATCACGTGCTTGATGCCGCCCGACATGGCGGTGCCGAAGGTATCGTTGACGTGCATGAACACGACCGTCTTCGGCGCCGCGCCGGCTTGTTTGAACACCGCTAGCTGATTGGCGAAGGCGTCGGTCAGGATCATGGCCGCGGTCGGGAAGTTGCGGAACACGAACTTATAGCCCTGCTCGGTGATCTGCGGGGCGGCAGCGATGTTGATGACCAGCGGTACGCCCTTCTGCTCGGCGACCTGGGCGATCGCCGTGGTCTGGCCGGAATCGAAGGCGCCGATCAGGAGCTGGGCGCCGTCGCTGATCAGCTTCTCGGCGCGCGAGCGGGCGACTTCCACCTTGGTCTCGGTGTCGCCGCTCATGATCTGCAGTTCCGGCAGCCCGAGATCCTTGAGGAGCGGGCCCGCGATCTCGACGCCGCGCTGGCAATCCTGGCCGATGCCGGCCTGGACGCCCGAGCGCGGCAGTAGCACGCCGACCTTCAACGGCGCGTTGGCGGCGCGCACGATGTTGAAGGGCGCGGTGCCGGCGACGATGGCGGCGGCGGCGGCGCCGGTGTTGACGCTGCGCCGCGTGAGGCGCGCCGAATGCGAATTCGAGTTATATTTCATGGGTTTCCTCCCTCTGGCCGTGAGCGGCCGTTGGCCGGGATGATGGCGGGTTTTTCCCGGTCACCACAAGCGCAAAGAACCCGCCCGGCGGCGGACGATTTTCGTTACGGCCTCCGTCGCGGCGCGCTTGCCATTGGATGATATTGTTGACGTGGACAACAAATTTCGTCAACCGTCATGGCGGCGCGGGGCCCTGCTGGCCACGCGCCACCGGGGTGAGCCGATGTCTCCAGCCAAGCGCCTAGCCGGAACCGGGCGGACCGCGCCCTTGCGCAAGACGCAAAGCCCGCGCCGGCGCAGCGCGCCGCTGATCGAGCTCGGCGACCTCGACGAGCGGCTCGGCTATTTCGTGCGCCGCCTGCGGGTCTGGGTATTCCAGGATTTCATTCAGCGGCTGGCCGCGGTCGACATCAGCCCGGCGCAATTCTCGGTGCTGGTGGTAATCGGCGCTAATCCCGGCCTGTCGCAGTCGCAGCTTGCCGCCACGCTCGGCATCGAGCGCGCCCGGCTGGTGCGCCTGCTGCACCGGCTGGAGAGCCGCGGACTGACGCAGCGCCTGCCATCCTCGGCCGACGGCCGCCGGCACGCCCTGCAACTCACCGGCGACGGCGACAAGGTGCTGGCACAGGCGCGAGCGCTAGCCGCGGAGCACGAAGCGGCGCTGAGAAAAAGGCTCGGGCCCGGGCCTTACCGGCGGCTGTTGGAGACGCTTCGGGGGCTTTAGGAGACCATCATTCCGGGGCGCGAGCGAGGCGAGCGAACCCGGAATGACGAGTCCGTACGCCACTATCCCACCAGCAGCCGCTCCACTGCGGCGGCGATGCGAAAGAGGCGGCGGTCGTGGCCGTTGCGGGCGGCCAGCATCAGCCCGACCGGCAAGCCGCCCTCGCGCGGCAGCGGCAGCGAGATCGCGCAGCAGTCGAAGAAGTTCCAGATGGTGGTGTTGCGCAACAGCAGCGCATTGCGGCGGGCGAAATCGTCGGGCTTTTCCACCTCGGCCATGCGCGGCGCCACGATCGGCGTGGTCGGCATGGCGATCACGTCGAAATCGGCAAGCCGCGCGTCCATGGCGCGCACGAGATCGAGGCGGGCGCGCGTGGCGTCGATATAGTCGGCGGCGACAATCTGCCCGGCGCGCTCGATGCGCACGCGTACATTGGGGTCTATGCCAGCGCCGCGGCGGGCGATGCGGTCGCGGTGGACTGCATAGGCTTCCGGCGCCAGCACGCCGCCCTTGCCGAGCACCGCCGCCATGGCATCGAGCAGCGGCAGCTGCTCGTCGGACAGGCGGCATCCCGCCTTCTGCAAGCGATCGAGGGCGGCGGGAAAGCGTTTTGCGACCGTGTCGTCGAGGCGATCGAGCGGCATGCCCTGGGCGACGCCAATGCGCAGGTTCGCGAGCGGCGCCGGCTCGAGCGCAAGCGGCTCTTCGCCCGCGATGGCCTCATCGGCATTGGCGCAATCGGCCACGCTGCGCGCCATGGGGCCGATGGAATCAAGCGACCAGGAGAGCGGAAAGGCGCCGTCGGTCGGCACGCGCTGGCGGCTCGGCTTGAAGCCGGCGATGCCGCAGAGCGCGGCCGGAATGCGGGTGGAGCCGCCGGTGTCGGAGCCGATGGCGATGTCGCACATGCCGTCGGCCGCCGCCACGGCGCCTCCGGACGAGGAGCCGCCGGGAATGCGCGCGCGGTCGGCCGGATTGCCGGGCGTGCCGAAGTGCGGATTGGCGCCGATGCCTGAAAAGGCGAACTCGGTCATGTTGGTCTTGGCGACGATGACGGCGCCCGCCGCGCGTAGGCGGCGCACGACGACGGCGTCTTCCTGCGCCGGCGCGCCTTCCTCGGCGAGAACAGAGGAGCCGGCGCGGGTGACCTCGCCTGCGACGTCGAACAGGTCCTTGATGGAGACGATGGCGCCGTCGAGGGGGCCGAGCGTGATGCCGACCTTGGCGCGCGCATCGGCGGCTTGCGCCGCCGCCTTGGCGGCTTCGCGATAGACCGTGAGGCAGGCGCGCGTGCCCTCGCCTTGCGGGTCGTCGATGCGCGCAAGCGCGGCGTCGAGCCGCTCGCAGGCGGAGCCGGCGCTCATACGCCCAGCCCCCCTTTTTCCTCGATGAATTTGACGATGTCGTCGACGCCGTTGCCGCTGCGCAGGTTGGTCATGACGAAGGGGCGCTGGCCTCGCATCTTCCTGGCGTCGCGCTCCATCACCTCGAGCGAGGCGCCGACATTCGGCGCGAGATCGATCTTGTTGATCACCAGCAGGTCCGAGCGCGTGATGCCCGGCCCGCCCTTGGACGGGATCTTGTCGCCGGCGGCGACGTCGATGACGTAGATGGTGAGATCGGCGAGCTCTGGCGAGAAGGTGGCGGCAAGGTTGTCGCCGCCGGACTCGATCAGCACCAGATCGAGATCGGGAAACTTCTGCCGCATGTCGGCGACCGCGGCGAGATTGATCGAGGCGTCCTCGCGGATGGCGGTGTGCGGGCAACCGCCGGTTTCCACGCCGGCGATGCGCTCAGGGCTCAGCGCGCCGGAGCGCGCCAGATAGTCGGCGTCCCACTTGGTGTAGATGTCGTTGGTGATGGCGGCGATCTGATATTTGTCGCGCAGCTTCTTGCACAGTGCGTCCATCAGCGCGGTCTTGCCGGAGCCGACCGGGCCGCCGACGCCGACCCGCAAGGGGCCGTGAGGGTTCTTGTTGGTCATATTTTCCGTCGCGGCCGGGCATGCCCCGGCCATCCCGCTCAAGGAAGGCAGTGCTCTTGCCTCCCCTATTGGGATCGCCGGGTCAAGCCCGGCAAGGACGGCTGCGGGCGCTCGCGCGGCGCCCGCGATGAACGGCTACTGCCGGCCCACCCCGTGGAAATTCTTGATGTCGTAAGGCTGGCTGGCGCGTTTCACAGCGCTGCGGAAAGCCTGGGTGTAGTTGTAGTTGCGGCTTTCGGTTTTCAGCCGGTTGCCGGAGGCAATGCCGTTTGCCGGGCTCTGGCTGCCGATGCTGGCGCTGGAACCGGTGGAGGCGGAACCCGAGGTCGCCGCGTTCTGCCCGGCCGTGCCGGCATTCATTGCATTGTTTGCCGCCATTGCCGGCGTCGCGGCCGCCAAGCCGAGCGCCGCCGTGATCACGAGAAGCCCTTTCATGGGACTGTCCTCTGCAATTGCGCCGCCCCGTTTCAGAGTCAAAGCGGCGCGCGGCAGAACGTTCGTGCCGCGATTGCGGCACTCTGACGCAAAGGCGGCGTCCAGACTAAGAACGGAACAGCCGGGTGTACTGGGTCTCGTGGCGGGCGGCGGCCAGGTCGGCGCGGAAGGCGGCGGCGGCGAGATCGTCGAGCGGGGTGGCCAGAGCGCGCACGGCGGTGCGCGCGACGGTTTCCTCGAGCGCGGCCAGCACGCGCTGGCCTTGCGTCTGGCCGAGCGGAACGAGCCGTACGCCGGCGGAGACCCAATTGGCGGCGAGCGCCTGCAGGAAGGCTAAGAGCGCGGGCTTGCGCGCAATGCCGTGGCCGCCGGCGGCGACGGCGACCGCCACGGGATACGCCACCGGGCCGTCCCAGATCTGCTTGAGGCGGTCGAGCGCGGGCGCCGGCCAGGCGGCGCGGGTGGCGTCGACGAACGCATTCCCTTGCGCGGTGGTTTCGAGATGGCGCTCTTTCGACGAGGGGAAGGCCTGGCCAAGCTCCGCCACGACGCGCAACGCCTTGTCGTCCTGCTCGGCAGCGGCGCGGTGGGCATGGGCGAACAGCACGGCGTCGCAGAAGCCGGAACCTTCTCCCAGCATGACCGCGAGCCAAGCTTGCAGGCTTGCGGCGTCCGCGATGTCGCCGGCCTCCACCGCCCATTCGATGCCGCTGGAATAGGAGAAGGCGCCGACGGGGTAGGAAGGTGAGAGCCAAGTGAGGAGGCGGTAGAGATTTGGCGACGACAATTCCTCAATCCGCTCATTCCCGCGCAAGCGGGAATTCAGTTCTTTTGTGCCTGACGTCCTGGGTCCCCGCTTGCGCGGGGACGAACGGTGCAAGGGCGCGGCTCGTTTCTTAGCCGCCATGTGCGTGCCCCTGGTGCTGCCCATGCGGCGCGCTCGCCTCGGGATCGAACGGCGCGTCGATGCTGGTGATATGTGCGCCGAGGCCGCGCAGCATCTCCTCCAGCACGTGGTCATAGCGGATGCGCAAGCGGTCGCCAGCAATCTGAACGTCGGTGTGGCGGTTGCCGAGATGCCAAGCGAGCCGCAGCGTGTCGAGCGCGCCGTGTCCCTCGATCTCAATCAGCGGCTCGGGATGGCCGGCGACCAGCACCAGCGCGCCGTCGTCGAGCACCAGGCCGTCGCCGTCGCGCAACTGCACCGGCCGCGGCAGATCGACCAGGAAGCGGTTGCCGCGCTCGCCCGTCAGCACCACGCGGCGCAGATGGCGCTCACTCGCATCGAGCGCGACGCGGTCAGCGGCCAAGCCCGCGTCCCACTCCCCCGCCCGCCTTATCTCGAAAGCTCGCCGCATGATTCGTGCCCCGTTCACCACAGCGCAACTCTTGTATTCATCACTGCGCCGTCATTATGCCATGAAGCGCGTGGCACAGGCAGGTGCCGTTTCGCCTCGTCCTCAAGGAGCCTTTCATGCATTCCTTCCGCGCGGCTATCGTCGTCGTCCTGTTTTGCGCCTTCACGCTCGGCAGCGCCGATGCCGCCTCGCCCACCGGCACCTGGCTCACCCAGAAGGGCGACGCCCATATCCGCATCAGCCATTGCGGCAAGGCGCTATGCGGCACGGTGGTGTGGCTGAAGGACGCCATCGACCCGGCCACCGGCAAGCCGCCGGTCGACGGGCGCAATCCCGATCCGCGCAAGCGCGGGCGCAAGATTTTCGGTCTGCGCATTTTTGCCATGGCGCCGAACGGGCAAGGGACCTGGGCGGGATCGATCTACAATTCCGATGACGGGCAGACCTATGCCGGCAAGCTGCTGTGGCACGGCGCCGGCCGGCTCGAAGTGCAGGGCTGCGCCGGGGTGATCTGCGGGGGGGAGATGTGGCGCAGGGTGGGACGCTAAGCTCAAAACAAAAAATACCGCTGCGCCATCGGCAGGGTCTCGGCCGGCGCACAGGTCAGCAGCTCGCCGTCGGCGCGCACCTCGTAGGTTTCCGCATCAACCTCGATCTTGGGCGTCGCCGAATTGTGGATCATGTCCTTCTTGCCGATCTTGCGCGTATTGGCGACGGCGGCGAACTCTTTCTCGACGCCGAGCTGGCGACGCAGGGCCGAGCGCGTCGCCGCCTTCGAGACGAACATCAGCGACGACGCGGTACGCGCTTTTCCGAAGGCGCCGAACATCGGCCGGTAGTGCACCGGCTGCGGCGTCGGGATCGAGGCATTGGGATCGCCCATCTGCGCGGCGACGATCGAGCCGCCCTTGATGATCACCTCCGGCTTGACCCCGAAGAAGGCCGGCGACCACAGCACCAGATCCGCGAGCTTGCCTTTCTCGACCGAGCCGATGTGCTTCGACATGCCGTGGGCGATGGCGGGGTTGATGGTGTATTTGGCGATGTAGCGCTTGGCGCGCAGGTTGTCGTTGTCGCCCTTCTCCTCGGCCAGGCGCCCGCGCTGCTTCTTCATCTTGTCGGCGGTCTGCCAGGT
>JARRNI010000066.1:0-11226 GCA_037385125.1 Pseudolabrys sp. | reverse complement strand
TTTGTTTAATGACCGATGCGTCCGGATCTTGTTGTAGTAGTCGGCATAGCTGTGCAGGACCCGACGCAGGTGAGCCTCGCTCAAGATGACGAGGTGATCGAGGCACTCGCGCCGGATCGATCCAATCAGCCGTTCCGCAAAGCCATTCTGCCAAGGCGCAGCCGGCGCTATAGGCTTGTCCCGAATGCCCATGGCACGAATGCGCCGCCGCACCACGCCGCCATAGAATGCGGTCGTTATCTCGAATGAGACAGCCCGGCGCTTGATCCCAGGGGAACGCCTCCGTGAGCTGGCGCGCGATCCATTCTGCGCTCGGATTTCGTGTCACGTCGATCGAGACCAGTTCTCTCCGGTCCAACCTGACTATGACGGTCCAACCTGACTATGACGAAGGCATAAAGCAGGCTGAAGCCGATGGTCCGGACCACGAATAGATCCATGGCAGCGATGTCCGAGGCATGATTACGCAGAAAGGTGCGCCATCCCTGCTCTAATCGCCAGATCCATCGAGGGCAGGAAGTTCTCATCCGGGCGGGCCTTCGGCAGGACCAGGGAACGTCCGTATCGCCTGCGTGCTTTGGGCCTTGTGCTTCCTCTTCGGCATCTAGGTCCTCCTTCATGTCAAAAGACATAATTCAGGTCGGACCACTTTTCAGGGGGAGGACCAGTGGTTCCTTGCAAAAACCGTAAAAATCGGTAATTTTTTGCACGGAAGTCGGGTACTAAGTGCTTGGCGCGCCGGTCTGAATAAAACTGCGAACACCTATGTCATTGAAATAATGGTGTAATTTTGAACCCGCTGTGAAGACTCGGTTGGGATAATCGGTTCGACGCCCGAACTCGTGTGAACAGCCTGTACAGGTCCTCCTTGCGCAACGGGAAGCACGGCGCGAATGGGCCCCTAGCCGATTGATCTAGATCGGTGGCCGTCAAAGGCTTGTTTTGTAGATGAGTAGGCTTCGTAGGTGAGGCGCTCATCGTCGGTCTGGTCAATGACTGTTTCGCTCATGATTTTTCTCCTTTCGGTTTTGTGATGATATCATTCATTACGAATGTTCATTGATTAGAATCAAAAGCTGCCATCGTTCAGATGGCCATAGGCTTGTAATCTGGGGTTGCCCAGGATCATTCTGCGATGCAAGAATTTTATTGGACTTTAAACGCTAATAGACCCGTTTACGGAAAAGCCAACCGGCGGCAGCGAGGGTCACCGCCCCAATCATCGCCATTGGCCAGTATTGTGAACCAAGCGACGACAGGCTCGATCCTTCCAGAAACACCCCGCGCACGATCACGAGGAAATAGCGCATCGGGTTGAGCAAGGTCAGGTCCTGGACCCATTCCGGCATGTTCGCAATAGGCGTTGCAAAGCCCGACAGGATGATCGACGGCACCATGAACAAGAACGCGCCCAACAGGGCCTGCTGTTGCGTCACCGCGAGTGAAGAGATCATCATGCCGACCCCGGTAACCGCAATGACGAACAGCAACAGCCCCAGATAGAGCGGCAACAACCCACCGCGCAGCGGCACGTCGAACCACCAGACAGCGGCGGCGATGATTACAGAGGCCTCGATCACCCCGATAAGCAAGCCGGGAAGACTCTTGCCCAGCAGGATGTCGAACTGCCGCAGCGGCGTGACCAGAAGCTGATCGAAAGTGCCGGTCTCGCGCTCGCGCGCGACCGAGAGCCCTACGACCAACAAAGTTACCACCTGCGTGAGCACGGCAATGATGCCGGGCACAATGAACCAGCGCGAACTCAGCGTGGGATTATAGCGTGCACGCATATCGAGCACGGCGGGAGGCACCGGGTCGCCATGCGCCGCATTCCAATTTAGGGCGAAGTCGCTCAGAACGGTATTCGCATAACCGACGATCAGGAGGGCGGTGTTGGAGTTGCGGCCATCGACGATCACCTGTATCGGAGCGGGCTGCTGCGTCAGCAGACGCCGCGTGAAGCGCGGATCGACGACCAGCACCATCTGCACTTGCCGCGAATCGATCAATTCGTTGATCCGCCGGCCACTGTGCAGCGTTGCCACAAGGTGAAAGGTCGGGGAGCCGGTGAACCGCGCGACAAGATCGCGGGACGCCGCGCTGTCGTCCTGATTATATACGGCGATCGGAACGTGATTGAGATCAAAGGTGGCCGCATAGCCGAATACCAGAAGTTGGATCAGCGGCGGGCCGACGAGTACCACGCGGCTCTTTTTGTCACGCAGGACCGCCAGCAATTCCTTTACGACCAGCGCGAAAACTTGGCGCAACATCTTTTTCAGTCCAGCCGCTTGCGCGCGATTAACCGCGCTGCACCGAGGAAGATCGCCGCCATCACGATCAGCGCGCCGACATTCGGTAGAATTACCGACCACACATTGCCGGCGAGAAAGACAGATTGCAGAATCGCAACGAAATACCGCGCGGCAACGATATGCGTGATGATCTGCACAGCACGGGGCATGCTGTTAATATCAAACACGAAGCCCGACAGGATGAAGGCTGGCAGGAACGTGGTGATGATGGCGATCTGCCCCGCAACGAACTGATTGCGCGCAAAACTCGAGATCAACAGCCCCATTCCTAGCGCGGCCAGCATGAACAATGCCGATGCGCCGGTGAGCACAGCGAGTGAGCCGCGTAGCGGCACGTCAAACAGAAACACCGCGATTGCTACCGAAGCGGCCATGCCGCCCATGCCGAGTATAAAATAAGGAACGAGCTTGGCGATCAGAATTTCACGCATTCTCACCCGAGTCACCATAAGCGCTTCCATCGTGCCTCGCTCCCACTCGCGCGCAATCACCAAGGCGGTGAGAAGCGCACCGGTCAAGGTCATGATCACCGCGATGAGGCCGGGCACCAGATAATCGCGGCTGCTCACCGCCGGATTGAAGCGAACCTGCGGCTCCACGGCGATTGGCAGCGGCGAGGGCTGGCCAACCGCCCGTGCCTGCGCAACGAGCCAATTGGCCCAAACCTGCTGTACATAGCCTTCAATGATCCGTGCGTTATTGGCATCGGCACCATTCACGATGACGCCGATCGGCGAATTACCGCCTGAAGTCGCGCGGCGGGTGAAATCGCTTGGTAGCCAGATGATGCCCTCCACGTCGCGCGCCGCCATCGCCTGCTCGGCGGCCTGGATGGTGTGAAACCGGCGCGGCCGGAAGAAGGGCGAGTGCTCAAATTTACCGGTGAAGCTCGCCGTCAACGTGTCAGGGCGTTCAACCACCAGAGCCAACGGCACGTTGCGGGCATCCAGAGAAACTCCGTCGCCGAAAATCAACAGCAGCACCGCCGGAAGCAAGAAGGCGATGGCGAGCGCGGAGGGATCCCGCAGTATCTGCAGGAATTCCTTGCGCAACAGTCCGCGCAGGCGACGGAAGAAGGCTGAGTTCATGCAGCCTCCGCCGGCGCGGTTCCCGCCTTGATCACAGAAATGAATGCGTCTTCCATGGTGGGATCGGGCCGCGCGGGTGTGCGCGCGGCGGCTTTGATCGTTTCCGGCTCCCCGGCAGCTAGGACACGCCCCTGCGCCATGATCACCAGCCGATCGCAGTACTCCGCCTCCTCCATGAAATGCGTGGTCACAAGGACTGTGACTCCTCCCTCCGCCAGCGCATTGATGCGGCGCCAGAATTCGCGGCGTGCCAGCGGATCGACGCCGGAAGTCGGTTCGTCCAGGAACAGGATGTCCGGTTCGTGCATGAGCGCGCAGGCAAGCGCGAGGCGCTGCTTAAAGCCGAGCGGCAAATCGCGCGCGGTGGCGTCGAGTATCGGGCCGAGATCGAATTCCTCGTGCGCCCAATCGATGCGCGCCCGTTGCCGCGCGCCCGTGAGCCGGTAAGCGCTGCTGAAAAACCGCAGATTCTGTCGAACCGACAGGTCGCCATAGAGCGAAAACTTCTGCGCCATGTAGCCAATCCTGCCCCGCGCGGGCGCTGCTGCCTTGCGCAGGTCAAAGCCCGCGACCTGCAATGTGCCCGCCGAGGCCGGCAAGAGCCCGCACAACATCCGGAACGTGGTGGATTTGCCGGCGCCGTTCGCACCAAGCAGCCCGAAAATCTCGCCGCGTGCGACGGTAAAGCTCACGTCGTTCACCGCGACGAAGTTGCCAAACCGACGTGTGAGGTGCTGCACCATGATCACATCTTCGGTCGCGGTCGTCGCGCGCGGCGTAGCCGGCGAAGCCTCTCGCGCTGTGTGCGGCGCGGCATCGGCGACCCGCTCACGCAGCCGAGCAACGAAACTATCTTCGAAGCGCGGCGGTGTCGCGGTCAAGGTGAGATCCGGAGCCTCGGCAACCAGCTTCGCTGGATCGGGTGGCGCGGCAGTTTCGGTCACCACCCGCACCTGGCTGCCTTGAATCACCGCATCAATGACCCCGGGTGCACGCGTCAACCGCTCCTGGAGCCGCCGCCGTCCCAGCTTGGCCTTGGCGAAGAAGGTGCGCCCGGTCATCTCGGCGGTGAATGAGCCAGGCGAGCCGCTGCCAAGCAGCCGGCCGTCATGAATCAGCAGCACTGTTTCGCAGCGCTCCGCCTCATCGAGATACGCGGTACTGTACAGTACCGTCATGTGTGCGGTCTGGGTCAGGTGGTCGATGATCTCCCACAGCTCCCGCCGCGACACTGGATCGACGCCGACCGTCGGCTCGTCGAGCATCAGCAACTCGGGCGGGTGCACAAGGGTGCAAGCGAGACCGAGCTTCTGTTTCATCCCGCCCGACAATCGGCCCGCCATACGCGCGGTGAACGCGCCGAGCCCGGTCATATGCAGTAGTTCGCTATAGATCGCCGTCCGTTCGGTTGGGGGTACGCCTTGCAGATCGGCATAGAGGTCGAGGTTTTCCCGCACGCTGAGATCTTCGTAGAGACCAAAATGCTGCGGCATGTAGCCAAGCCGCGCCTGCACCGCGAGCGGATCGCGCGCGACATCGATCCCCATCACCTCGATCCGCCCGCCATCGGCACGCAGTAGACCGGCAATCAACCGCATCAGCGTAGTCTTGCCGGCACCATCCGGACCGATCAGCCCGGTTACCGCACCGCGTCCCGCGCTTGCAGTGATTCCGTCGAGCGCCGTCACCACCCGCTTGCCCGCACGAAAACTGCGGCGCACCGCCTCTAACCGCAATGCCGGTGCCGAGTCCTCACTTTGTGGCATCGCCTACCCCGCATCCGGGCGGCGCCGCGCGCGGCGGCTGGCTTAGGTCGATGTGCACGGTGGCCGGCATTCCCAACCGCAGCTCACCCTGTGAGTCGCAGACATAGACGCGCATTTGATAGACCAGCGCCGTGCGCAGTTCCGGCGTCTCCACCGTCTTTGGCGTGAACTCGGCGGTTGGAGAAATGTAGCCGATCCATCCGTGATACACGTGCCCCGGATAGCTGTCGGTGCTGATGGTCGCGGTGAGACCGAGCCGGACGCGGCCGACTTCCCGTTCGGGAACATAGGTGCGCACCCAAAGCGGGCTTGGCAGGGCTATCGTGAATACCGGTGTCGAGGGAGAAGCCATATCGCCCGGCTGCAGGATCCGGTCCTCGACGACACCATCGGACGGCGCGTAAAGCCGCGTATCGTCAAATTGCCGTTGCGCCAGCGCCACCGCAGCGACTGCTGCCTCATAAGTGTGGCGCGCCGCTTCGAACGCCGCCTTGGCGTCATCGCGCGACTGAATCGGTGCCGAGTCTGATTCAGCCAACTTGGCGAGCCGCCGGTAGTTAACTTCGTTGTTCGCATAGGTTACGCCCGCCGCCTCCTTTGTCTCTTTGGCCTGTGCGAGTGCGGCGGCATAGCGGGTATCGTCCAGGGTGGCCAGCAGTTGGCCCTTCTTCACCACCGCGCCTTCCTGCACATAGATCGCGGTGATATGGCCGCTACTGTTGAAGGCAGGCTGGACCTCGCGGACGTCAACATTGCCGTATAGCGTGAGCGCGTCCATCCCTTGCGGCCGGACCCGGAGAAAATAGAACCAGCCGCCTACGCCGAGTGCGAGCACAGCCAGAATAGCGAGAATGATCCGGAGGCGTTTCGACAAGACTAGCTCTATTGTTTCGGATCTTCGGGCCACGTATCGGAGCTGCTTTGTGGGGCACCCTCGCGAGTTGGGCAAAACCAATCGGCGGATTTCTCCGGGAAGCATCAAAAGCGGCAGAGGGTACGTGACGCGTTGAGACAGATCAATGCGCCGACAAGCGAAGTAATCTCTGGTCCATCCTCCCTATATCGGCGCCGGCCTCGGCGGCACTTGCCTGTTCGAGGGGTGCAAGAACGTTGTACGCCGAATTTCAGCCAATTCTACTGTCGCGTGGAATTGGGCTGAAGGATGGTCGCGATATGAACCCATCGAGCCGTTTCTGCAAAAAGCGCGCATTGCGTACTTCTCCATGGAGATCGCCAATCTCTGGTCGCTGGAGCAGTTCACCGACCGGCTCGATGCCATGGTGGCGGTGCCGATCAAGGGGCGAGAAGTCTGGATACGACCGTGGCTTTATCGCCTAGACTGTCCGCTCGGCCATTGCGTGCCGGTGCTGCTGCTCGACACCGACTTGGACCAGAACAACGCCGATGACCGGCGGATTACCGACCGTCTCTATGGCGGCCATGACCTTTTCGGCTGCTCCGTTTTTGAGTTGGACCGCCGCCGCAGCCCTTGTTCGGCTTCTCATCGAAGAGCCTGCAAAGTCCGGGGTGTCCATCACAACAGTCGTTGACAAGAAATCCGATCAGCGAACGCATACCGTCAATGTCCGCGCGATAGATGATCGTGCGCCCTTCCCGCCAGCTGCGAAGCAAGCCGGCGCGAACAAGAATTGCCAGGTGCGTTGAAATTGTATTGTGCGGCGCACCGATGGCATCAGCTATGGCGCCTGCGGCGGTGCCGTTCGGCTCGCGTTTGAGGAGGAGACGAAAGATTTCAAGTCGCGTCGGCTGCGCCAGCGCGGCGAGGACCGAAACTGCATGCCCCTCCGACAGCGTGCTGCCGGCAGGAATGCGTCCGGCGTGGCTTGCAACCGCTAAGGAATTATTGGCCATTTGAATCACTTCTCCGGGTACCACTCCTACTCTTCCCCGGCCAATTCTCTAGGTGACAACTCTCTAAGGCTCCGTTATCGTTTATGTCGAGACGTCCCGACAAGATATAATGATATAACGTCCGACCGTAACTTGGCCAGGTGAAGGTTTCGTGACGGCGGAAAACGAGGGACGCTCTTCGGCCGGTAGGCCGTACCAGCCGAATGGAAACCGGAGCCGGTCGATGGATCGGTTCGCCAAAGGAGGACGTCAATGAATCGCTGTCCGCGAATGATTGATGCTGGCCGCCGGAAATTTTTAACCGGGGCCGGCATAGCTGCCGCCGGCGCCGCCGCGGCGCAATTTCCGATCGCAAAGACCAAGGCTGCCCCAGCCGCTGCCCGCGTCGACTACCCGTCCAACCGGCTCGCTAATATCCACGATCTCAAGGTCAACGAGCCGCTCAACGTTGCCTATCCGGATCAGGACGCGCCGGGCGTCCTCATCAAGCTCGGCAAGCGCGTGCCGACCGGCGCAGGGCCTGACGGCGACATCGTCGGCTTTTCCACCATCTGTCCGCACAAGGGATTTCCGCTTGGCTACAACCAGGAAGACCGGACGTTGAACTGCCCCGGCCATTACTCCCGTTTCGACTGCGAAGCCGGCGGCCTCGAAGTGTGGGGCCACGCCACGCAAAACCTCCCGCAGTACGCACTCCGCGTCGACGACAAAGGCGACATTTACGCCGAAGGCATCGACGAGCTGCTGTACGGGCGCCTGTCCAACGTGCTCTAGAGGGAGGAAACCATGGCTTATAAGCGTCATATCGACCGCTTGCCGATCATCCCCAAGGACGCTAAGCGGCAAAACGTCACCTGCCATTATTGCATCGTCGGCTGCGGTTACCATGCCTACACTTGGCCCGCTAACAAACAAGGCGGCACCGCGCCGGATCAGAATGTGTTCGGCACCGATCTCTCCAAACAGCAGCCGGCACAGACAGGGGACTGGTATTCACCGTCGATGTACAACCTCGTCAAGCAGCACGGTGAGGACGTGCATCTGGTCATCAAGCCGGACAAGAATTGCGAGATAAACTCTGGCTTGGACTCGATCCGCGGCGCGCGCATCGCCGAGATGAGTTATTCGCGCCAACGCAACACACAATTGCAACGGCTCACCGATCCGCAGGTCTGGCGGTATGGCCAGATGCAGCCGACGAGCTGGGACGATGCGCTCGATCTGGTTGCCCGCGTCACAGTCGGCGTGATCAACGACATGGGCGAGGACGGCCTGATCGTCTCCGCCTATGATCACGGCGGCGCCGGTGGCGGCTACGAGAACACTTGGGGCACCGGCAAGCTCTATTTCGGTGCCATGAAGATCAAGAACATCCGGATCCACAATCGACCGGCCTACAATTCGGAAGTGCATGCGACCCGCGACATGGGCGTGGGCGAGCTCAACAACTGCTACGAGGACGCTGAGCTGGCCGACACCATCGTCGCGGTCGGCACCAACGCGCTGGAGACCCAGACCAATTATTTCCTCAATCACTGGGTCCCGAATTTGCGTGGTACATCCGTCGACAAGAAAAAGGCGCTGTTTAGCTCGGAACCGGTCGAGCAAGGCCGCATCGTTATCGTTGACCCCCGCCGCACCGTTACCGTCAATGCCTGTGAGATCGAGGCGGGCAAAGACCGGGTGATGCATCTTGCCATCAATCCCGGCACCGATCTCGCGCTCTTCAATGCCTGGTTCACCTACATCGCCGACAAGGGTTGGACCGATAAGGCTTTCATTTCCGCGTCGACCAAGGACTTTGACGGGGCGCTGAAGGCGAACAAGACGAGCCTCGAAGAGGCTGCCCGCATCACGGGCCTCACCGCCGAGCAAATCCGAAAATCCGGGGAGTGGACCGCGGAGCCCAAGCAGGGCAGTGCGCGCCGCCGCACCATGTTCTCCTATGAAAAGGGCCTGATCTGGGGCAACGACAACTACCGCACCAATGCGGCGCTGGTGAACGTTGCTCTCGCTACAGGCAATATTGGCCGGCCCGGCGGCGGCTGCGTGCGCATGGGTGGCCACCAGGAAGGCTATGTACGGCCCGACTATCCGGGACCGCGGCCAGCTTTCTACATCGACAAGATGCTGATCGGCGGCAAGGGCGGAGTCCATCACATCTGGGGCTGCGACCACTACAAGACCACGCTGAACGCCTTCAAGTTCAAGCAGGCCTATAAGAAGCGCACCGACATAGTGAAGGACGCCATGCTCACGGTCCCTTACGGCGATCGCGATGCGATGGTGAAAGCCATCATGGGAGCGATCAAAAGAGGCGGGCTGTTTGTGGTCGACGTCGATATCGTGCCGACCAAGATCGGCGAAGCCTGCCATGTGCAGCTGCCGGCGGCAACCTCGGGCGAAATGAACCTCACCTCGATGAACGGCGAGCGGCGCATGCGGCTCACCGAGCGCTATATGGACCCGCCCGGCCAGGCCATGCCCGACTGCCTGATCGCGGCGCGTATCGCTAATGCCATGGAGCGCGTGTTCCGCGAGCAGGGCAAGACCAAGGAAGCCGACAAGTTCAAGGGCTTCGATTGGAAAACCGAGGAAGACGCCTTCATGGATGGCTATCACGGCCATGCGACGGGCGGCAAATTCGTCACCTATGACCGGCTACGTGCCATGGGCACCAACGGCTTCCAGGAGCCGGCGGTCGACTATCAGGCCGGCCCGGCAGGTGAGAGCAGTCGCGGGACAATGTCCACGCCTGTCGAGGGAGGCAAGATCATTGGCACCAAGCGCCTTTACGCCAACGGTAAGTTCTCGACCAAAGACGGCAAGGCGACCTTCATGGAGGCCAAATGGCGAGGTCTGGAAGCGCCAGGCAAAGAGGCGGAGAAACAGAAGTGGCCTTTTCTGATCAATAATGGCCGCACAAACCACGTCTGGCAAAGCGCCTATCTCGACCAGGATGACGAGTTCGTCATGGACCGTTTCCCCTATCCCTTCATCCAAATGAACCCGCAGGACATGGCCGAGCTTAAGTTGGAAGAAGGTGACCTCGTCGAGGTCTATAACGAAAACGGCTCCACCCAAGCCATCGTCTATCCAACAACGACGGCGCGGCCGAGGCAGACCTTTATGCTGTTCGCCAACCCGGACGGCGTCCAAGGCAATGTTGTCTCGCCCGCCGTCAACGAGCTGATCATCCCCAACTACAAGCAGACCTGGGGTTCGATCCGTAAGCTATCCAACGAACCGGAGGCGGTGCGGCATCTCAGCTTCAAGTCGATGGAGTACAAGCTCTAATACCGATTGAACTGTATGCGTTGCACGCGTGATGGCCTCTGCGTATAGCCGCAGGGGCCATTTTCTTCAGGCGACGAAACCGTGCGGCAACGATTGACGCAGCTCAAGACGACAGCCGAGGTGGCTCGATTGCTTCTGGCCGCACAGGCCGTCGAGGACACGCTTGCAAGCTGGATCGAAACTGGCGACCTCAAGCAACGGCTCGACGGAGGCGAAGACGTCACGATCATCAACGTGCGCGGCGCCGACGAGTTTGCCCGACCGCTCGGTTACATTGCCAAGGCGCGCAATATTCCTGTCGACGCGCTAAGTGGCGGTTGTCGGAAATTGCCGGGCTTGAAGGCAAGCCGATCGTGCTGGTCTGCCGGACTGACAAGCGTTCCGCGGTGGCCGCACAAACTCTCCATAATGCCGGATTCACTCAGATCCACGTCTTGCGCCGGGGAATGGAGCAATGGAACGAAGCCGGCCTGCCGGTCGTGCGGCGCACGGGTTAAGGCAAAGCCATAAGGACCCGCGCAGTGACGATCCCGCACGTGACTGTTAGGCAACCCGCGGACCGATTGATCAAATCGGGCTCGATACTGACCCTGGGATGATTACCGCAGCACGCCGGCCGCCTTCCCCCGTCAGGATGCGCCCGCCGTGCTCCCGATCCAAGCGGACAAATCTTATTTTTTACTCCCGAGGCCTTTGCTGAGGCCGTAAGGCCGTAGACGCAACAGGCCGCTAGTCTGTTTAGCAGGATGCTGAAAAAGGCGTTTTGCGAAGGGCTTGGAATGTGTTTCCGTTCGTGTGCGTGATTCCTTGGGTGGGAGGATGCGATGCGCGGCGAGGATGAGCGATCGGAAGGCTTTTTCAGTTACGTGCGCCTGGAGACGCGCATCC
>JARRNI010000065.1:0-15789 GCA_037385125.1 Pseudolabrys sp. | reverse complement strand
GCGACCGAAATCGCCCGCGGCGTATCCCAGCTCAGGTCCAGCGTGTGGCCGGCGACCGAGTGGTATTTGCGCGGCAGGCTACGCATGGTGCCGGCGAACAGGCCGATCTCGGCCGCCACCTTGTGCTTGCAGAAGCGTGTGTTGGCCGTGCGGATGCGGAAGGCGACGTTGTCGATGCGGCCGAGGTCGCGGTAGTAGGCGCGCACGGCGGCGAGCTGCTGGCGGTACTGCTCGGTGGCGATTGCCGTGGGCGAGGCGGTCGGCAGCTTGCTGACCGGGCCGGCGCAGCCCGCGCTCACCAACGCACCCGCCAGAGCGGCGGCAACTCCCCACCCACGCACGGCACAACTCCCCTACACGGGAAGATTGTACTACTTCAGGGGCGCAGGCAAGCGGGAGTAGCAGTCAGGCGCCGGCTAAACCTGCCGCTCGACCATCGATTTCTTCAGTTCGGCGATCTGCTTGGCCGGGTTGAGGCCCTTGGGGCAGGCCTTCGAGCAGTTCAGGATGGTGTGGCAGCGGTAGAGCCGGAACGGGTCCTCGAGATTGTCGAGCCGGTCGCCGGTGGCCTCGTCGCGGCTGTCTTGCACCCAGCGGCTGGCCTGCAGCAGTGCCGCCGGACCGAGATAGCGGTCGGAATTCCACCAGTAGCTCGGGCAAGAGGTGGAGCAGCAGGCGCACAGGATGCACTCGTACATGCCGTCGAGCTTAAGCCGGTCCTGGTGGCTCTGTTTCCATTCCCGCTCGGGCGCCGGCGTCACCGTCTTGAGCCACGGCTTGATGGACGCGTATTGGGCGTAGAAGTTGTCGAGGTCCGGCACCAGGTCCTTGACCACCGGCTGGTGCGGCAGCGGATAAATACGCACCGGCGCCTTGGTCTCATCGATCGCGCGCGTGCAGGCGAGCGTATTGGTGCCGTCGATGTTCATGGCGCACGAGCCGCAGACTCCTTCCCGACACGAGCGGCGGAAGGTCAGCGTCGGATCGACGTTGTTCTTGATCCAGATCAGCGCGTCCAGGATCATCGGCCCGCAGTCGTCGCGGTCGATGAAATAGGTATCGACGCGCGGGTTCTGCCCGTCGTCCGGGTTCCAGCGGTAGATGCGGAATTCGGTGACATGGGTGGCGTGCGGCGTACGCGGCCAGGTCTTGCCTTCGGTGATTTTCGAATTTTTCGGCAGCGTGAATTCGACCATGGCCAGTTCCTAGTAGACGCGCGCCTTCGGCTCGATATAGGCCACGTCGTTGGTGAGCGTGAAACTGTGCACCGACCGGTAGTCGAGCGTGACGTTGCCCTTCTCGTCCAGCCAGGCCAGCGTGTGCTTCATCCAGTTCTTGTCGTCGCGCTCGGGGAAATCCTCGCGCGCATGCGCGCCGCGGCTCTCGGTGCGGTTCTTGGCCGAGTCCATCGTCACCACCGCCTGCGCCAGCAGATTGTCGAGTTCGAGCGTTTCGACCAGATCGGAGTTCCAGATCAGCGAACGGTCGCTGACGGCGATGTCGGGCATGCCTTCATAGACTTCGTGGATCAGCTTCGAGCCTTCCTGCAGCACCTCGCCGGTGCGGAACACCGAGCAGTTGCTCTGCATCACCTTCTGCATCTTCAGCCGCAACTGCGCGGTCGGCGTACCTCCGGAGGCGTAACGGAACTTGTCGAGCCGCGTCAGGGCGAACTCGGTGGAATCCTTCGGCAGATCAGGCTGGCTGTCATTAGGGGTGAGCAGCTCGGCGCAGCGATGCGCCGCCGCGCGGCCGAACACGACGAGATCGATCAGCGAATTGGAGCCGAGCCGGTTGGCGCCGTGCACCGAGACGCAGGCGGCTTCACCCAGCGCCATCAGGCCCGGAATAACCGTGTCCGGGTCGCCGTTCTTTTTGGTCAGCGCCTCGCCGTGATAATTCGTGGCGATGCCGCCCATGTTGTAATGCACGGTCGGCAGCACCGGGATCGGTTCGCGGGTTACGTCGACGCCGGAGAAGATGCGCGCCGATTCCGAAATGCCGGGCAGGCGCTCATGGATCACCGCGGGATCGAGGTGGTCGAGGTGCAGGAAGATGTGGTCCTTCTCCTTGCCGACCCCGCGGCCTTCGCGGATCTCGATGGTCATCGAGCGCGAGACCACGTCGCGTGAGGCCAGATCCTTGGCCGATGGCGCGTAGCGCTCCATGAAGCGCTCGCCCTCCGAATTGACCAGATAGCCGCCTTCGCCGCGCACGCCTTCGGTGATCAGACAGCCGGCGCCGTAAATGCCGGTGGGATGGAACTGCACGAACTCCATGTCCTGCACCGGCAGGCCGGCGCGCAGTGCCATGCCGTTGCCGTCGCCGGTCTGGGTATGGGCGCCGGTGCAGGTGAAATAAGCGCGGCCATAGCCGCCGGTCGCCAGCATGGTCATGTTGGCGCGGAAGCGGTGGATGCTGCCGTCATCGAGATTGATCGCCACCACGCCGCGGCAGCGGCCCTCGTCGTCCATGATCAGGTCGATGGCGAAATATTCGATATAGAATTCGGCGGAGTGGCGCAGCGCCTGGCCATACAGCGTATGCAGCATGGCGTGGCCGGTGCGGTCGGCGGCAGCGCAGGTACGTTGCGCGGTGCCTTTGCCGAAATGAGTGGTCATGCCGCCGAACGGGCGCTGATAGATCTTGCCGTCCGCTTCGCGGCGCGAAAACGGCAGGCCCCAGTGCTCGAGCTCGTAGACCGCCTGCGGCGCGTTGCGGCAGAGATATTCGATGGCGTCCTGGTCGCCGAGCCAGTCGGAGCCCTTGACGGTGTCGTACATGTGCCAGCGCCAGTCGTCCTCGCTCATATTGCCGAGGGCGGCGGCGATGCCGCCCTGCGCCGCCACGGTGTGGGAGCGGGTGGGAAACACCTTGCTGATGCAGGCGGTGCGCAGGCCCGCCTCCGAGCAGCCGACCACGGCGCGAAGCCCTGAGCCGCCGGCGCCGATCACCACCACGTCGTAGGAATGATCCTCGATCGGGTAGGCGCGGCCGTTGATCTTCGGCGCGCCGTTGCCCTGTCTGTTGCCGTTTCCATTGCTCGCCATGGCGTCAGACCCCGAACGAAAGCTTGAGTATGGCGTAAGAGGCGGCGAAGCCGACCACGACAACGTAGAAGGTGTTGCCGATCAGGCTCGCCAGCTTCCATTTGTCGTCGTGCAGGTAGTCGAGAATGATCTCCTGCATGCCGATCCACATGTGATAGGCGGTGTTGAGGATGAACAACAACATGACGATGGCGATGAGCGGCGAGCCGAGGATCTGCACCACCGCCGCGTGGCTGCGTCCGAGCAGCGCGATGACGATCAAGACGAGCCCGATGACCAGCGGCACACCCGCCACCGAGGTGAGGCGCTGATACCAGAAATGGTTGGTGCCGGAGCGCGCCGCGCCCAGGCCCCGTACTCGGCGCATCGGCGTGCGCATCTGCCGTGCCGTCATCGCGAGCCTCCCATGGCCAGAAAGCCGATCACCCACAACAGCACCGTAAGTGCGATCGAGCCGATGATCGTCATAAGCGCCAGCATCTCGCGGTCGGCCGGCTCTAGCCCATGCAGCGTGTCCCAGATCAGATGACGGATGCCGCCCAGCATGTGGTGCATGAGCGCCCAGGTGTAGCCGAACAGGATGATCCGCCCGATGATCGAACCGGCGAAGGCTTCGAAATCGGCATAGGCATTGGGGCCGGAGGCCGCCGCGATCAGCCACCAGGCCAACAGCGCCATGCCGAAATACAGGCCGGCGCCGGTGATCCGATGCACGATCGACATGGTCATCGTCAGCATCGGCTTGTAGATCTGCAGGTGCGGCGACAGCGGTCGCGCCCGGTGCGTCGTTCCCGCTTCAAGCTCGGCCATCGATCATTCTCCAAAACTTGTCCGTGCCGGCGACTGCGTGCGGTTCCTAGCCAAAGTGAGCCGGTGCCGCAATGCACCATTCCGGGTAGCCGCGTTCGCCGCGTCCTATGGCTTCATCGGCAGTCCCAACGCGCGGGACGCTGCAACGGGCGACGCCGACGCCCTGCCATTCTCCCCCGCGTGGGGCCGGGGAATCGGGCGGACGGACAACAGGCAACCCACTACTTCAACGAATACGAAGCTTGAACCCGAAAATGACGCGGTGCAATATGTCGTTTATATAGCCTGCCTTCGCGAAATAAGAAGGTAACTGATGGTACGCTTCGATTTCACCGACCTCAACCTGTTCCGCCATATCATCGAGGCGGGCAGCATCACGCACGGCGCCGCGCGTGCGAACCTGGCGCTGGCGGCGGCCTCCACCCGCATCCGCAAGATGGAGCTCGCCTTCGGCGCCGAGCTGCTGGTGCGCGGGCGACAGGGGGTGACGCCGACTCCGGCCGGCCGCACGCTGCTTCAGCACGCGCGCGCCATCCTGGCGCAGAGCGAGCGTATGCAGGAGGACCTGACGCCGTACGCGCGCGGGCTGGCCGGCCAGGTACGCGTGTTGTCGAACACCAACGCGCTCACCGAGTTCCTGCCGGAGACGTTGAGCTCGTTCCTGATCTCCTATCCCGACATCAGCGTCGACCTGGAGGAGCGCCTGTCCGACGAGATCGTCGGGCTGATCGCCGAAGGCTCGGCCGATATCGGCATCGTCGCCGGCACCGTCAACCACGGCGGCCTGCATACGTTTCCGTTCCGCAGCGACCGCTTCGTGCTGGTGGTGGCGCGCGACCATCCGCTGGCCGCCCGCGAGCGTATCGGCTTCGCCGAAGTGCTCGATTACGACATGGTGGGGCTCGACCGCGCCAGCGCCATCCAGCGCTTTCTCGCCGACAAGGCCAATCGCATCGGCCGCCCGCTGCGGCTGCGCGTTCAGTTGCGCTCGTTCGACGCCATCTGCCGGCTGGTGGAATGCCATGTCGGCGTCGGCATCGTGCCGGAGAGCACGGTGCAGCGCACCGAGCGCAACATGGCGATCAACTCGGTTGATCTCTCCGACCCCTGGGCCTTGCGCGAGCTGACCATTTGCGTGCGCGACGAAACCGCGTTGCCGCCCTATGCGCGGCAGCTAGTGGATCATCTGCGAGCGAGTGCCTAGTCGGTCATTCCGGGGCGCGGCCGATAGGCCGCGAGCCCGGAATCCAGGGGCGATACGGCATGTGGCTCTGGATTCCGGGCCCGACGCTCCGTGCCGTCCCGGAATGACGGAAGAAAATTAATCCGGAAACTGTCCTAGTTCCCCTGCGCCTTCATCTTGGCTTCCAATGCCGCCAGCCGCTTCTTGGCCGCCTGGATGCCGAAGGCGGCGGCTTTGCGGTACCACATCGCCGCCTGCGCGAAGTCCCGCTTCACGCCGTTGCCTTCCTCGTAAGCAATGCCGAGGCTGAACTGCGCGGTCGGCGCGCCCTGCGCGGCCGCCTTGCGGTACCAGGAAAGCGACAGCGCGGTGTCCTGCGGAAGGCCGATGCCTTTGTCATAGAGATATCCGAGCGCGTTCTCGGCGATCACGTTGCCCATACCCGCGGCGTCGCGGAACAGCGAAGCCGCCTTGGCAAGGTCTTTCGGCACGCCGCGTCCATCGAACAGCATGAGGCCGTAAGCCGCCTCGCCGAAGCTTGAGCCGTGCTCCATCGCCGTCTTGTACCAGAGCGCGGCGGTAGCGAAATTGTCCGACTTATGGTGCGCGCGGCCGAGCTGATACATGAAGCGCGCAGTGCCGGGATATTTCTGCACGGCGGCCTCACAGGCCGGAATGGCGCGCGCCGCGTCGAGCGCGACCAGCGTCAAGCCGGGCGCCTTGCGGTGCGGATCGAGCGAATTGGCGGCGTACCTGTCGCAGTCGGTAACCGGCGCGGTGTCCGCTTTGACTTGCGCCTGCGCGACGGCAGCGCTCAGGCAGAACGTCAGCAAGGCGATCGTTGCGGCATTGCGGAGCATGATCAGCCTCAAATCTCCTTTGGCATCAGGACCCAGTAGTCCAGGTCTAAGATCACCGCCGGATCGTACTCCTCCCCGTCCTTGTAGGGAAAATCCACGCAAGGTCGGTCCTTGGTGGCGACGGTACGCAAACGTAAAGCGCCGACATCATTGCGGCCCGGCACGTCGGCCGTCTCCAGCACTTCCGACCAGGCGAACACCGTCAGCCCTGCGAACAGCGGGGCCACGTGCCGCCCGCCGTTGATCGCCGCTACGTGGAAAGCATTGCTTAAGCCATTGAACGAGAGCGCGCGCGCCAGCGAGATGACGTGGCCTCCATAGATCAGCCGGCGGCCGAAGCGGCCCTTGGCGGCAGCGAACTGGTCGAAATGCACGCGCGAGGTGTTCTGATAGAGCCGCGTCGCCATCATGTGCTCGGCTTCCTCGACCGTGATGCCGTCCACGTGGTCGATCCGGTCACCCGCCTTGTAGTCGCCGAAACGATGCGAGCTGCCGGCCAGCACGATGTCGTAAGCCGCGGCGTCGATCTGCGGGCAAGCGGCGCCGAGCGCGGCCGGCGCGACTGCTTTCGGCAGCTCGGGGACGATTGCTTCCGGCGCGGGCGCGGCCTCGTCGCGCTTGCGCACCATGACCCAGCGCGCATAGTCGAGCACGCAATCGCCCGCCTGATCGAAGCCGCGCGAGCGCACATAGACGATGCCGGTCTTGCGATTGGCATTTTCCCTGAGCCCGATCACTTCGGACACCGCGCTGAGCGTGGCGCCGGGATAGACGGCTTTGAGGAAGCGGCAGTCGGCATAGCCAAGATTGGCCACCGCGTTGAGCGAGATATCGGGCACGGTCTTGCCGAACACCAGGTGAAACACCAACAGGTCGTCGAGCGGGGCGCTAACATAGCCGACGGCGCGCGCGAAAGTATCGGCGGACTGCACCGCGAAGCGGGACCCGAACAGCGCTTGATAGAGCGCCGCATCGCCTGCGCCGACCGTGCGCGGGGTGGCGTGGCGGATCTGCTGGCCCAGCCGGAAATCCTCGAAGAAATTACCCGGATTGGTTTTCGACGCGGACGGACTGCTCACAAATGGGGCTCCTTTTTGGGGCTTCGGCCGGCGCCGCCATTCTCACAAAACCGTGAGCCGAACGCCAGCTTGCGACAACGGGAACTGATGAGGGCGTGTACGGACCCTCGTGTTAGCGGGGGAGGTGCAGGTGCAAGTGTAAACCCTCTGGAGGACACATCATGAAAAAGAGCATTCTTCTTTCCGCCATCCTGTCGAGCGCGATCGTCGCGGGTGTCGCCCTGGCGCCGGCCGCCTTCGCCGCCGACAACATGAAGAAGGACACAATGATGAAGAAGGAAGACTCGATGTCCAAGGACCATATGGGCAAGGATTCGATGTCGAAGGACGACACGTCCAAGAACTCGATGTCCAAGGATTCGATGTCAAAGGACAGCATGCACAAAGACAACGGCATGAAAAAGTAAGACCGGCGGGCGGCCGGGCCCGCGCGTCCGCGGGCCCGGCTGCGCCGCATAGGCGGGCGCGCGGCGAGACCCTAGGATAGCGCGAATTCGGGATGGCGGCAGGGATAAGGTGCCATGACCGCGGAAACCATCAGCATCGGCTCCAGCCACGAGACCATCCACCCGGCCTGGGTGCGCATCTGCCATTGGATCAACGCGCTGGCCATCCTGGTCATGATCGGTTCCGGCTGGCAGATCTACGACGCTTCCCCCCTGTTCGACTTCGAATTTCCGCGCCAGATCGCACTCGGCAATTGGCTGGGCGGCGCGCTGCTCTGGCATTTCGCCGCCATGTGGCTGTTGGTGGTCAACGGCCTCGTCTACGTGACTTTGGGCTTCATCACCGGCCGGTTCCGCCGCAAGCTCTGGCCGATCTATCCGAGCCAAGTCGTCGCCGATATCAAAGCGGCGCTCACCTTCAAGCTCTCGCACGAGGACCTTTCGCACTACAACGCGGTCCAGAAGGTGCTCTATGCCGGTATCCTTCTAACCGGCGTGGTGATCGTCACCTCGGGCCTGTCGATCTGGAAGCCGGTGCAATTTCAGGAGATCACCGCCTTCTACGGCGGCTACGACACCGCGCGCTATGTGCACTTCGCCGCCATGGCGGCCATCGTGACCTTTCTGGTGGTGCACGTGGCTCTGGCGCTGATTGTACCGAAGAGCCTGCGCGCGATGATCACGGGACGGTAGCCATGAAAGAGCGCAAGGCCATTCCGGGTGTCGATCCCAAGCTGGCCATCAAGGACGCCGCCAAGCTGATGCCCGATCCCATGCGCCGCCGTTTCTTAAGCGGTGCGGCCAGCCTGGGCGCGCTCGCCTTCCTCACCGGCTGCGACATCATCGACAGCGACAGCACCGAGAATGCGCTCAAGGTGGTCTCGCGCTTCAACGACCGTGTGCAGGCCTGGCTGTTCAATCCGGACAAGCTGGCGCCGACCTATACGGAAGCCGACGTCACCCGTCCCTTCCCGTTCAACGCCTATTACAGCCTTGACGAGGCGCCGCGCGTCGATCCGGCCACCTATAGGCTGGAGATTTCCGGCCTGGTTGACGACAAGAAGCCGTGGACGCTCGACGAACTGCACAAACTGCCGGAGGTCTCGCAGATCACCCGTCACGTCTGCGTCGAGGGTTGGAGCGCCATCGGCTCCTGGCAGGGCGCGGTGTTGTCCGACTTCCTCAAGCGCATCGGCGCCGACACCTGCGCCAAATATATCTTTTTCAAATGCGCCGAGGGCTACACCAACACGATCGACATGCCGACCGCGCTGCATCCGCAGACGCAGGTGACCTTCAAGTTCGACCACAAGCTCCTGCCGGTCGCATACGGCTTTCCCATGAAGATAAGGATGCCGACCAAGCTCGGCTTCAAGAATCCGAAATACGTGGTGGCCATGGAGGTCACCAACGTGAACCGCGGCGGCTACTGGTCGAACCAGGGGTATAATTGGTTCTCGGGGCTGTAGGCGCTCGCCACCTTGCCAAGCCCGCCGCGGGCCATTAGCAATCTTCTCCGCCGTCATTCCGGGGCGCGAGCCAACGGGTCCGGCCGAAGGCCGGCCCGATGATAATCTCGCGCTCGCGAACCCGGAATCCATAATCCCGGCCCGCCCGTCGTCTCGGACGCCGGGATTATGGATTCCGGACAGCCTCGCTCCGCTCGGCTTCCGGAATGACGGGGCCGAGTATCCCGCGAATGAGGCAACCCATGGCAACCCACAATCTCCTTCTTCTCCCCGGTGACGGCATCGGCCCAGAAGTCATGGCCGAGGTGAAGCGTGTCATCGATTTCTTCAACGCCAAGGGCCCCGACAAATTCGCCAGCGAGGAAGCGCTGGTTGGCGGCGCCTGCTACGACGCCCATGGCGTCGCCATCACCGACGAGACCATGGCCAAGGCCAAGGCCGCCGACGCCGTCATTTTCGGCGCGGTGGGCGGGCCGAAATGGGACAAGGTCGGCTACGACGTGCGGCCCGAGGCGGGCCTGCTGCGGCTGCGCAAGGACCTCGACCTTTACGCCAACCTGCGGCCCGCCGTGACCTACCCGGCGCTGGCCGACGCCTCCTCCCTCAAGCGCGAACTGGTCGAGGGCCTCGACATCATGATTTTGCGCGAGCTGACTGGCGGCGTCTATTTCGGCGAGCCCAAGACCATCACCGACCTCGGCAACGGCCAGAAGCGCGCCATCGACACGCAGGTCTACGATACCTACGAGATCGAGCGCATCTCGCGCGTCGCCTTCGAGCTCGCACGCAAGCGGCGCAACAAGGTCACCTCCATGGAAAAGCACAACGTCATGAAGACCGGCGTCTTGTGGAAGGAGGTCGTCGAGCAGGTGCACGCGCGCGAATTCAAGGATGTCGAACTGCAGAACATGCTGGCCGATGCCGGCGGCATGCAGTTGGTGCGCAATCCGAAGCAGTTCGACGTCATCGTCTGCGACAACCTGTTCGGCGACATGCTGTCCGACGTCGCCGCCATGCTGACCGGCTCGCTCGGCATGCTGGCCTCCGCCTCGCTCGGCGAGGTGGATCCGAAGACGAAGAAACGCAAGGCGCTCTATGAGCCGGTGCACGGCTCGGCGCCTGACATCGCCGGCAAGGGCGTGGCCAACCCGATCGCTATGATCGCCTCGTTCGGCATGGCGCTGCGTTATTCGTTCGACATGGGCAAACAGGCCGACATGATCGACCAAGCGATTGCCGCCGCCCTCGACAAGGGCCTGCGCACGGGGGACATCGCCTCGCCGGGCACCAAAACGGTTTCGACCTCCGAGATGGGCTCGGCGATCATCGAAGAGATGGAAAAGCTGGCGGCTTGACAAATCATGCCGGGATCGCGCGCTTGCGCACGCGCCCGGGATGACAAAGAAAACCAGGCAACAAAAAGCGCGGCCCGTACGGGCCGCGCTTGCATTCGAGCGTGCGCGGGTGTGCCGCCTAGAAATGACTCCAGGGATTGTGGCTGCTCGGCAGCGTGAACGGCCCTGGCAGAGCCGACATGTTGCTGCCGAAGGCCGTGTTGTCGAGCACGCTGTCGGCGCGCTGACCGGGGTTTTGGATGTAGTCGAGCGTGTTGCGCTCGCTCGGCAACGGCTCGGTGCCGGGATCGAGATAGGAGCGCTTCTGGATGATGACGCGGGTGCGGGTGCGGCCGTTCTCGTCGTGGCTGACGATCACCGTGCGGTCGCGGTTATAGTAGGTGCGCTTTTTCGGCGCGGCATGGGCCGGCGTGGCCACGAGACCGGCCGCCGCAACGACCGCTCCGGCAAAGGCAAACGCGACGGCAAGCTGTTCCTCCAGGCCCCTATTCGCGAAATGCAGTCTAGCCCGGTTTGGTTCGCCGCAATAGGGCCAAATCACAGGCATTTGTCCAAACCTGAGCCCAATAAAAAGGCGGCGGCGGAAAGAACGCTTTGATCTGGCGCAAACTTCAGCCGGTGCAGGGCGGGGCCACGCCGGAGCGGGCCTCGCGCAGCCGCCGGTTGATTCGGTTATGGTCTGCGTTCAGCCGAGTCTGCAATTCGGAGGCGCCGGCGACGATGTTGAAGCGCTGTGCCGGCATGCCGTGCGCCACCAGCTCGTAGGTGAGGTCGCCGACGGTCCAGCGGTAACGGCTGCTGCCAGCAAGCGGCAGCGGCGGCTCGCCCACTGGCCAGGCCCTGAGATCGAGGCGGCAGCCATGCGGCCCGCGGTAATGCGCCGTGAACAGCGGCACGTGGCCCGGATCGAGATGGAGGCTGACCAGCTTCAGGCCGGCGGTGTCGAGCCGTGGAATAGTGGTGCCGGCCGGCAGCGAGGCGAGCGTGATGGCGGTCGGCGACTCGTTGGGCGCCTCATCGGCCTCCTGCGCGGACCTGTAGCCATGGGCGACGAAAAAACCGATAGCGAGAACGGCGGCGAGGCCGGCAACCGCGGCGGTCACTTTTGGCCATCGGCGCCGGCGCGCCGCGGTCGTGGGCAGGGCGATGTCCGGCATGTCCTCGGCGCTCTCGCCGATGGCGGCCTTCAGCCGCGCCAGCGTGGCATAGCCGTGTGCGAGGTCGCGCTCGACCGCCAGCCGCGCCGCCAGCTCGGCACGCTCGGCCGGTGGCAGCTCGCCGTCGACCAGCGCATTGAGGCGCAGGAGGTCTTGATCTTCGCTAGCCATGGCGAGACTTCATTGGACGGACGCTGCTCGCTTCGATCGCCGTCAGCAGGGCGCTGCGGGCGCGAGCGATGCGGCTCATAATGGTCCCGGCCGGAACATTCAATAGCGCGGCGGCCTCGGCGTAGCTGAAGCCGGCGATGTCGATCAGCGAGATGATTTCGCGATGGCTCGGCGCGAGCGCCGCCAGCGCCTGCTCGACCGTGATCTTGGCGATGCTCGCCTCATCGAAGCGCCAGAGGTCGGCGGGCGGCGGGTCCGCGGGCGCCGGCCGGCGCAGCCGGCGCAGCTCGTCGAGGGCGGCGTTGCGCACGATCTGAAACATCCAGGCGCGGTAGGCAGGCGCCTGGTCCGGCACCCGGCGCGCCGCCAGCGCGCGGGTGGCAGCCTCCTGCACTAGATCGCGCGCGCCGTCGGCATCGCCCAGCATGGTGCGGGCGAAGGCGTAGAGCCTCGGCAGCAGTGCCATCAGCCCGCTATGGAGATCACTGGCCAGTTTCGTTCCGCCCCCGTCAAACCAAGCCGAAACTATCGGGCCGGCGCCGGCAAGATGCAACTGGCATGCGTACCGCTAAGGCCCGATGCGGCGCGGCTGCGGCCGGGTGGCCAGCGCCTTCCACAGCACCTTGTACTTCGGGGTGGCGGCGATGATCGGATCGCGCTCGGCGCAAAAGCTGCGCTTGAGCTCGGCCTTGGCGAACAGGGCGCCGACCTTGGGCTCGCTGCCGGCCGACAGCAGCGTCAGCCGGTCGAGCGCACAGGCGAGTGTCGAGCGCCGGACGAAATCGCCGCCGCGGCAGAACCAGCCGGACAGTTGCAGGCGCGGGTCGTCAAAGCTGCGCACGAGGCCGAGGCAGTGCGCGCCCTTCGACGTATCGAAGGTCACGGTCGACAGCGGTCCGAACTTGCTGGCGAGCGGCGCGCCGCGCGCCACATGGTCCGGCCGCAGCGCGGCCGCGGCGCCGACGATCGTGACCACCGGCTCGGCGAAGCGGCCGATCTCGTCGCCCGGCCGGTAAACCTCGACTCGCAGATAGGGCGCGGCCGCGTCCGGCTCGCCCAGGCTCAGCACGTCCTTGCGGCCGACGCCGTTGCGGTTGTAGCGGACGGCGTAATGGGACGGCACGCCGGCGGCCTCGGGGATCGACAACGCAAAGGCCGGGAATGGCCTTTTGACCTCGTTCCATTGCGGCTGATTGGCCGGCGCAGGAGCATCCATCGGCGCAGGCGCTTGAAAGATTTGCGCGGCGGCTATGGACAGCAGCGCAATTCCCCCCAGATAGGCGAGCATGCGCACGATCGCCGCGGGCAGTTGCTCGCGCCAGCAGTATAGGGCCGGATGCATCCCCTCGGTCTCCGCCAGAGTCCAGTCGATCCCGTTGTCTTGTGCTATCTTGTCGCCTAGAAGCGCTGCCATCCACTTGCGGATCGGTAGCAGAGTGTGGGTTAATTTTCAGGAGCGTTAACAATGGGTTACAAGGTCGCCGTGGTGGGGGCCACCGGCAATGTCGGGCGCGAGATGCTTGATATCTTGGCCGAGCGGGAATTCCCCGCCGACGAGGTGGTCGCGCTCGCCTCGCGCAGGAGCCAGGGCACGGAGTGCTCGTTCGGCGACAAGACCCTGAAGGTGAAGGCGCTCGACCACTACGACTTCTCCGACGTCGACATCTGCCTGATGTCGGCGGGCGGCGCGGTGTCGAAGGAATGGGCGCCCAAGATCGGCGCTCAGGGCGCGGTCGTGATCGACAATTCGTCGGCCTGGCGCATGGATCCTGACGTGCCGCTGATCGTGCCGGAGGTGAACGCCGACGCGGTGGCCGGCTTCCGCAAGAAGAACATCATCGCCAATCCGAACTGCTCGACCGCCCAGCTCGTGGTCGCGCTCAAGCCGCTGCATGACGCGGTCAGGATCAAGCGCGTGGTGGTGGCGACCTATCAGTCGGTTTCCGGCGCCGGCAAGGACGCCATGGACGAATTGTTCTCGCAGACCAAGGCAGTATTCACCGTCGACGAGATCGAACCCAAGAAGTTTCCCAAGCGCATCGCGTTCAACGTCATCCCGAAGGAAGAATGGAAGATGGTGGTCGAGACCAAGAAGATTCTCGATCCCAAGATCAAGCTCACCGCCACCTGCGCGCGGGTGCCGGTGTTCGTCGGCCATTCGGAAGCGGTGAACATCGAGTTCGAAAACCCGATCTCCGACGAGAAAGCGCGCGACATTCTGCGCAAGGCGCCCGGCTGCATGGTCATCGACAAACGCGAGCCCGGCGGCTACACGACGCCCTACGAGTGCGTCGGCGAAGATGCGACCTATATCAGCCGTATTCGCAGCGACCCGACCGTCGACAACGGGCTGGAGATGTGGGTGGTCTCCGACAACCTGCGCAAGGGCGCAGCCTTGAACGCGGTGCAGATCGCCGAGTGCCTGATCAACCGCAAGCTGATCGAGGCAAAGAAAAAGGCGGCGTGAAGATACTCCGTCATTCCGGGACACGCGCGCAGCGCGTGCGCCCGGAATCCATAACCCCTGTCGCAGTTAGCGCGGATACACCGGGAGTATGGATTCCGGGCTCGCGGCTTTGCGGCCGCGCCCCGGAATGACCGCAAGATGCTGCAAGCGCTCGCTCAGCCTCCCTCGCCCATGCTCTGCGCCAGGCGCTCGAAATTGCCCACCGCCGTGCGTCGTTCCTTGTGGAAGCCGATCACGCGCTGGGCGGTCTCCGCCTGCAGGCGCTCGAAATTCTTGCGCGCAGCTTCGAGCGCCATGGGCGGCAGCCCGTTCGGCCCGCGGCGCAGGATGCAGATCTACTTGGCAGTCGGCCACGACAGGCCGGCAGCCTTGGCCAGCAGCAGCGTGATATCATTTTCGCCGCGCCGGTCGCTCAGCACGTTCTCCACCAGCTCTTTCGGCGTGCGCGACAGCTCCGACAGCGCCACGATGGTCTCGGCGAAATTGCCGCTGACGGCAAGCTCATAGACCGCGGCGTCGGCCGACTTGGCGGGCGGCCGAGCGGGCTCGGCGGGTTCGGGCTTGGGAGCGCTGACTTCCTACCCGGTGATGTCGGTCAAGACCTCGCGCAACTTCGGCCACGGCGGCGCGGTTGCCGGCCGTGACCTTCTCCAGCACCACCTCGGAGGCTTTCGAGATCAGCGTGCGGAAATGCTCGCGCGGAATGTCTTTGCGCATGCCGACGCAGATCGCCAGCACCTCGTCGTCGATGGATTTGTCCACCAGCGTGCCGTAGCTCGAGTCGGAGAGGCGGGCGCCTTCGTTTTGCGTGACCGAAAGCACGACGTCGCTGTTGCCGCGCGTCACCAGTACGTCGCTGACGTTCTCGCTGGCTGATAGTGGCGCGCTTGGAAATGGCGAGCAGCCGCTCCTGGCTGTCGCAGGCGGCCAGTGCGAGCAGATCGTCGTCGGTGAGGCGCGGCGACTGGGAAAGGATCGGGCCCGCCACCTCGATCGACTCGTCACGGGCCAGCGTCCGCACGGTATTGAGCAGCGCGTTGGCGACCGGCGCCAAGCGATGGGCAAGCTCAGCGCGCGCCTTGGATTCGATCGTCTCGGCCAGACGCGAAATCACGCCGTCGAACACGTCGTTCTGTTCTTCGCCATAGCTGCCGGCGCCGGCCAGGAACAGGTCGGTCACGCGCCGAAGCATTTCCGCCTGCTTGCCGGGCGAGCCGGAGGCCAGCGCGCCTTCGATCTCTCCAATCAGCGATCCGTCGGCCATTTCAACGCGGTGCCGCCCTGGTAGTAACCTGAGCGACAATTACCGTGGGATGTTACCATCGCGTTAGACCGATCGGCGGTATTGTCGGCAACTGCCGGATCGTGCCGTTTCGCCCGCAATTCGCGGGTGTCGCCTGCAACACGGTTAAGGAGCGGTAATCGGCCGCACGATGACGCTAGGGCCGCGGAATTCGGCGTCACGCCGGTGGAACCGCCGCTGACCGAGATCTGCGCGACGCAAAGCCGGTCGCAAAGCGGATCAAGCTTCATGGCTTCGATGGCGGTCGCCGCCGCGCCCTCGTCTGCGGCAGTCGCCTTGGACGCGAAGCCGGAACGATGACCCAACCGACGCGTTTTTCCATGAGCAGGGGCGGCACCACTTCAAGAAAAGGTGGAACGCTCATGCCAAACAGCAAACCTCATGTATTGGTGCTCGGCGGCAATTTCGCCGGGCTCGGCTGCGCCCAGAAAATCCGCGA
>JARRNI010000064.1:0-10954 GCA_037385125.1 Pseudolabrys sp. | reverse complement strand
CAAGCCCTGGCTAATCTTCCGGGACCAAACACGCAAGCGTGGCATCCAGTAACCGGAAGCGTCTGCAATTGACGGTGGTGCTCTGGAATACTGGATCGCCCGCTTTCGCGGGCGATGACAGCAACAGGTGTGGGCTGCCCCTACTCCGCAGCCACCGCCGGCTTCTCGGCCAGTTCCTGGACCTCCTCCACCTGCGGCTCGATGCGACGCTTGATCAGCCGGTCGAAGCGGTCGAGATAGAGATAGATCACCGGCGTGATGTAGAGCGTCAGCAACTGCGACAGCATGAGGCCGCCAACCACAGCGACGCCGAGCGGTTGGCGCAGTTCGGCGCCAGCGCCGGTTCCGAGCGCGATCGGCACCGTGCCGAAGATGGCCGCGAAGGTGGTCATCATGATCGGGCGGAAGCGCAAAGACGCCGCCTCGCGGATTGCGCTTTCCGCGGAGAGGCCGACGCGGCGGCGCTCGATGGCGAAGTCGATCATCATGATGGCGTTCTTCTTCACGATGCCCACCAGCATGATGATGCCGATCATGGCGATCACCGACAGATTCATCTTGAACAGCATTAGCGTCAGAATGGCGCCGACGCCGGCCGACGGCAGGCCCGAGATGATGGTGATCGGGTGGATGAAGCTCTCATACAGGATGCCGAGTACCACGTAAGCGGCGAAGATCGCCGCCAGGATCAGGATGCCCTGCCCGCGCAACGAATCCTGGAACACCTGGGCGGTGCCCTGGAAGCCGCTGGTGATGGACGCCGGCAGCCGCTCCTGCCGCTCGAGCCTGGTGATGGCATCGACCGCCTGGCCGAGCGAATAGCCGGGCGCCAGGTTGAACGAGATCGTGACCGACGGCTGCTGGCCCTGGTGGTTGATCTGTAAGGGCCCCACCGTGCGCACGAACCGGGTCACCGCCGAGAGCGGTATGAGCGTGCCGCTCGCACTCTTGAGATAGAGCCGGTTGAGGTCGCTCGGCTTCGACCGGTATTGCGGCATGCTCTCCAGGATCACCTCATAGTCGTTGGCCGGCGTGTAGATGGTGGCGACCTGGCGGGTGCCGAAGGCGTTGTAGAGTTCCTGGCGCACTTGGTCGACGGAGACGCCATAGACCGCCGCCTTCTCACGATCAACATCGACAGTAATCTGCGGGTTCTTGATGTAAAGGTCGGTAGTGACGTCGCGCAGGTAAGGCACCTTGGCCATCGCCTCACGCATCTGCGGCGCGGCGAGGTAGAGCGCATCGGTGTCGTTGGACTGCAGCGTATATTGGTATTGGCTCTTGCTGAGGCGCCCGCCCAGGCGGATGTTCTGGATCGGCTGGAAAAAGATGTCGATGCCTGGCACCACGGCGGTCTCGCGCCTGAACCGCGCTAGCACCACCGGCAGCTTGGCACGCTTGTCGCGGTCCTTCAGCGCCACCAGCATGCGGCCGCGGTTGCCGAGCCCGTGCGAGCCGAAGCCGCCGACCGATGATTCAACGTAGTCGACGGCCGGATCGGAGCGCACCACGTCCTCGATCTTGCGCTGGTGCTCGACCATCGACTGAAAGCCAATGTCGGTGTTGGCCTCGGTGATGCCGAACAGGAATCCAGTGTCCTCGGTGGGGAAGAAGCCCTTGGGCACCACCACGTAGAGCCAGATCGTCCCCACGATGGTAGCGATCGTGACCAGCAGCATGACCGACTTGAAGCGGATCACGCCGTTGAGCGTCCGTTCGTAGCCGCGACGAACGCGCTCGAACAGAGCCTCGAAGCCGCGCAGCACGAAATTCTGCTTCTCCTCGCCCTGATGGCCCTTGAGCACGCGCGCGCACAGCATGGGCGTGAGCGTGAGCGAGACGAAGCCGGAGACCACGATCGCCACCGAAATGGTGACGGCGAATTCGCGGAACACGCGGCCGACCATGCCGCCCATCAGCAGCACCGGGATGAACACGGCGATCAGGGAGAAGGTGATCGATATGATGGTGAAGCCGATCTCGCGCGCGCCTTTCAACGCCGCCTCGAAGGGGCGCATGCCGCCCTCGATATGGCGCACAATGTTCTCCAACATGACGATGGCATCATCGACCACGAAGCCGACCGACAGCGTCAGTGCGAGCAGCGTCATGTTGTTGATGGAGAAGCCGAAAAGGTACATCGCCGCGAAAGTCCCGACCAGCGATACCGGCACCGCCAGCGCCGGGATGATGGTGGCGGACACCTTGCGCAGGAACAGGAAGATCGCCAGGATGACCAGACAGATGGCGATCCCCAGCGTCTCCTGCACATTGGTGACCGCGGCGCGGATGGCAATCGAGCGGTCGAACAGCGGCGACATCTCAACCGCCGCCGGCACCTGGGCGCGCAACTGGGGCAGCTTGGCGCGCACCTGGTCCACCACGTTCACGGTGTTGGCGTCGGGCTGGCGATAAATGCCGAGCACGATCGCGCGCGAGTCGTTGAACCAGCTCGCCTCCTTGTCGTTCTCGACGCTGTCGATGACGCGGGCGACCTGGTTGAGCTTGATCGCGGCGCCATTGCGGTAGGCGACGATGACGTTACGGTAGTCGGCCGCCTTCCTGAGCGCGCTGGTGGCAAGCAGCGAGATCGTGCGGTCCTTGCCCTGCAGCGCGCCGACGGGCGAGGAGGAATTGGCCTTGGCCACCACGCTGCGGATATCGTCGAGCGAGATGTTGCGCGCGGCGGCCGCGGCCGGATCGACCTGGACGCGCACCGCGTATTTCTGCGCGCCGTAGACCAGCACCTGGGCGACGCCAGAGAGCTGGGAGATGGTCGGCGCAACCACCGTCTCGGCATAGTCGTCGATTTTCGACAGCGGCAGGGTGTCGGAGCGCATGCTCAGATACAGCACCGCGAAGTCGCCCGGATTGACCTTGCGGAAGTAAGGCGGCGTGGTCATCTCGACCGGCAGCCGGCGCTGCGCAGTGGCGAGCGCGGTCTGCACGTCGAGCGAGGCGCCATCGATGTTGCGGCCGAGGTCGAACTGCACGGTGATCTGGGTCGAGCCGAGCGACGACGACGAACTCATGCTCGAAATGCCGGCGATGGTGGAAAGCTGCCGCTCGATCGGCGAGGCCACAGAGGCGGCCATGGTCTCCGGGCTGGCGCCCGGCAGGCTGGCGGTGATCTGGATGGTCGGAAAATCCACCGCCGGCAGCGCCGCCACCGGCAGCAGCCGGTAGGCGAAGGCGCCGAACACGATCAGCGACGCCGTCATCAGCGCGGTCAGCACCGGGCGACGAATGCAGGTTTCCGACAGGGACATGGAAGCGAAAGCCCGAACCGTTCAGCCAGAACCGTGACAACCTAGCATTTTTCAGGGCGCATGATCTTATCCGAAAACCGGTTCCCACTTTTCGGGATCATGCGCTATGTCCCGGCCCGCGCCTTGGCGCCGCCCGCGGGCCTGGGCCCGCGTGGGGCGACACGCGAGCCGTTGCGCAGCCGCAATTGCCCATCGGTCACCACGGTCTCGCCGGGCTTGAGGCCGGACGCGATCACGGTCTCGCTGGCGACCTGGCGTCCCGGGTCGACATGGCGGACTTTGACGGTGTTGTCGTCCGCGACCACAAAGACAAAGCTGCCGGACTGGCTGACCTGTACGGCCTTGGTCGGCACCACCACCGCCTCTTCGCGGCGCAGGGTGAGTTCGGTCGCGACCAGGGTGCCGGGCCACAGCCGCTCGTCCTCGTTAGGCATTGTGGCGCGGATGGTGGCCATGCCGGTCGAGGGATCGACGGTGTTTTCGATCATGCTGACACGGCCGCTGGCGGGCGTGCTCTCGCCCGGCACCACGGCCTCGATGGTCGCGCTCTTGGCGGCCAGCGCCTTGCGGATCGCCGGCAGGTTCTTCTGCGCCACCGAGAAGCTGACATAGACCGGTGCCATCTGGTTGATGGTGGCCATGGGCGTCGAGTCGGCCTGGCGCACGAAATTGCCAACCTTGACGTTGGCGGCGCTTATGCGGCCGGTGATCGGCGCGGTAATGGTGCAGTAGCTGCGCTGGACCGTCAGGTTCTGCAGCGTGCCCTGGTCGGACTTTACAGAGGCGCGATAGACCTGGGCCTGGGTCTTGGCATTATCGAGATGCACTTGCGGGCTGGCATTTTTGGCGACCAGGCGGGCGTAGCGCTTGACGTCGCGCTCGGCGCCGGCGAGCTGCGCCTTGTCGCGGGCGATATTGCCCTGCGTCTGCGCGATCTGGGCATCGACCGCCCGGCAATCGAGGGTGAACAGCAAGTCGCCCTTGTTCACATGGGCGCCGTCCGCGAAATGCACGCCGACGATGGTGGTGTCGATGCGCGCCTTGATGGCGACGCTAGCGATCGGGGTGACGGTGCCGAGCGCGTCGATGCGCACCGGCACGAGCTTGCGCACGGCCTTGGCCACCTCGACCAGCACCACGCGCGGGGTACGGTGATGCTGGGCGCGCGCAGCGGTCGCCCGCTCGCCGGACCAATACCCGCGCGCGAGCACGGCAATGCCTATCAGGGCGAGCACGGCCACCCCAAATAGCGCCTTTCGCTTGCTCATCGGCGTTCGATCCGGGCCCATTCGACGGCCTGCCCGGGCGCTCCCTTGGATCCGCGGATTGACTCCTCACCCCTTAAAGACGGCCGCGCTGCCACCTTCTAGCATACAAACGCGCTGGGGTGCATCTCTCTGCGGGCACTGCTAAACACAGCGCTTGCGGTATTATTCGGGCCGTTTCGGGACTTTTCGCCATGCGTATCGCCACCTGGAACGTCAATTCGATCCGCCAGCGCATGGACGCCCTGCAGGCCTGGCTCAAGGAGCGCGCCCCCGACATCGTCTGCCTGCAGGAGATCAAATGCACCGATGGGGCCTTCCCGCGCGAGCCGTTCGAGGCGGCCGGATACAATGTGGCGGTGCACGGGCAGAAGACCTTCAACGGGGTCGCGCTGCTATCCAAGCTGCCTTTCGACGAGGTCGCGCCCGGCCTGATGGGCGACGATGGCGACCCGCAGGCCCGCTTCCTGGAGGCGCTGGTCTCGACCCGGACCGGGGTGTTGCGGGTGGTTTCTCTCTATCTTCCCAATGGGAACGGGGGTAAAGAGAAATACGCTTACAAGCTCAAATGGATGGACCGGCTAGCTAAGTTTTCGGGTGAACGGCTTAAACTGGAAGAGCCGCTGGTGCTGGGGGGCGATTATAACGTCATCCCCACCCCGCGCGACGCCAAGCGGCCGGAAGCCTGGAAGAACGACGCGCTGTTCGTGATGCCGACGCGGGAGAAGTTCCGCGCGCTCACCAATCTCGGCCTCACCGACGCCATCAGGGCGGCGAGCGACGCCGGCGATCTCTATACGTTTTGGGACTACCAGGCCGGCGCCTTCCAGAAGAACGACGGCATCCGCATCGACCACCTGCTGCTGTCGCCGCAGGCGGCCGACCGACTCGTCGACGCCGGCATCGACCGCCACGTGCGCACCTGGGACAAGCCGTCCGATCACGTGCCGGTGTGGGTGGATCTGGCGATCGAGCGACGGTAAAAGCGCGCCGCAATTGCTGGCTCGTCATGGCCGGGCTTGTCCCGGCCATCCACGTCTTCCTTGTTGAATAGCCGCTAAGACGTGGATGCCCGCGACAAGCGCGGGCATGACGGCGGAAGTCAGTGCCGTAAGTGCCCGCTCCCTACTCCCGCCGCGTTTCCAGCCAGTGCTTGAGATAGAGCGCGGCCATGGCCTTCTCGTCCTCGGTGGCCTGACGGAAGGCGTTGCTGTAGAGCCGACTGATCCAGGCCTGGTTGGCGGAATCCTTAGAGCTGTCCTTGGCCAGCGTCAGCCACATCAGGCCGCGCGCAGCCTGACGCGGGACATGGTCGCCGGTGAACAGCATGGCGCCCAGCATGGCCTGCGCCTGGCACAGGCCCTTATGCGCCGACAGGCCGAACCAGCGCGCCGCGGTGCGCGGGTCGTGCGGAGCGCCGACGCCGTCGAGATAAAGCCGAGCGAGGTAGTACTGCGCCTCCGGATCGCGGAAATAGGAGGCGGCGTAGGAGAACATCTCGCGCGCGCGCTCTGGATCGCGCTTGATCGCGGTGTGCGGAATGCCGTTCAGGTAATAGCGGCCGAGCGCGACGAAAGCGTTGGCAACGAAGCGCGACTGCCGCGTGTCGGGATTGTCGGCGGCATGCTCGCTGGCGATGCGGCGGAAATAATGGAAGGCCTTGAGGTCGTTCTGCGCCACGCCCTCGCCTGCGGCATACATGCGGCCGAGCTTCCACTGTGCGATCGGGTGGCCGTTGTCTGCGGCGTATTCGAGCGACAGGAAAGCCTTGTGGGGATCGCCCTTTTTCAGCCAGCGGGCGCCGCTGCGGAAGGCTTGCGCGGCGGTGAGATGCTGCTTGGCCGGCGGAACGTTCGAAATGTCGGCCGGCGGCCGCAACTGAGTATCGTCGGACTGCGGCTGCGCCTGCGGTGGCAGCGACGCGACCTCGGGCGGCGTCGGTGTCGCGTTGGCGTCGGTCCTGCTGCCGTCGAAGGCGAAGGCCGGTGCGGCCGCCAGGCAGACCGCCATCACCGCCAAGTGCAGAATGGTCTCAGCTGTCCGCATAGCACTGCTTCTCGCCCGCGCCACCCGGATGGGTGACGGCGCCGTTGAGCGCGGTTCCCACCTGCTCGGCGTATTTCCACAAATAGCCTGAGCCGTACTCGCTTTCGCGCGGCTTCCACTGCGCCTTGCGCTTGTCGAGTTCCTCGGCCGACAGCTTGACCTCGAGCGTGCCCTTCTCGGCGTCGAGCGCGATGATATCGCCATCGCGGATGAGGCCGATCGGCCCGCCGACCGCCGCTTCCGGGCCGACATGGCCAACGCAGAAGCCGCGGGTGGCGCCGGAGAAGCGGCCGTCGGTAATCAGCGCCACCTTCTCGCCCATGCCTTGGCCATAGAGCGCCGCAGTGGTGGAGAGCATCTCGCGCATGCCCGGGCCGCCCTTCGGGCCCTCGTAACGGATCACCAGCACCTCGCCTTCCTTGTAGGTGCGGTTCTTGACCGCCTCGAAGCAGGCCTCCTCGCCGTCGAAGCAGCGCGCCGGGCCCGAAAACTGCAGCTTGTGCATGCCGGCCACCTTCACGATGGCGCCGTCGGGCGCGAGATTGCCCTTCAGGCCGACCACGCCGCCGGTCGCGAGCAACGGCTTGTCGGCCGGGCGCACCACGTCCTGGTCCGGGTTCCATTTCACCGACTTGAGGTTCTCGGCGATGGTGCGGCCGGTAACGGTCAGGCTGTCGCCGTCCAGATAGCCGTGGTCGAGCAGAGTCTTCATCAAGTTGGGCACGCCGCCAGCCTCGAACATATCCTTGGCGACATAACGGCCGCCCGGTTTCAAATCTGCGATATACGGTGTCTTTTTGAAGACTTCCGCCACGTCGAACAAAGTGAACTCGATACCGCATTCATGCGCGATGGCCGGCAGGTGCAGCGCGGCATTGGTCGAGCCGCCGGTGGCGGCGACCACGGCGGCCGCGTTCTCCAGCGCCTTGCGGGTGACGATGTCGCGCGGGCGGATGTTGCCCTTGATCAGGTCCATGATCATCTCGCCGGCCAGCATGCAGAACTTGTCGCGGATCTCGTAAGGCGCCGGCGCCCCCGCCGAATAGGGCAGCGCGAGCCCGATCGCTTCGGACACCGTCGCCATGGTGTTGGCGGTGAACTGGGCGCCGCAGGCGCCGGCCGAGGGGCAGGCGTTTTCTTCCAGCGTCTGCAGGTCCTCGTCGGACATCTGTCCGACCGAGTATTTGCCGACCGCCTCGTAGACGTCCTGGACGGTGACCTCGCGGCCCTTGAAGGTGCCGGGCAGGATCGAGCCGCCATAGATGTAGATCGACGGCACATTGAGCCGGCACATGGCCATCATCATGCCGGGCTGCGACTTGTCGCAGCCGGCGACGCCGATCAGCGCGTCATAGGCGTGGCCGCGCACGGTGAGCTCGACCGAGTCGGCGATCACCTCGCGCGAGGGCAGCGAGGCCTTCATGCCGGCATGGCCCATGGCGATGCCGTCGGTGACGGTGATGGTGCAGAACTCGCGCGGGGTAGCGCCGGCCGAGGCAACGCCCGCCTTGACGGCCTGCGCCTGGCGCATCAGCGCGATGTTGCAGGGGGCTGCCTCGTTCCAGCAGGTGGCAACGCCGACGAAGGGCTGATGGATCTGCTCGGTGGTCAGACCCATGGCGTAATAGAAAGCGCGGTGCGGCGCGCGCTCCGCCCCTTCGGTGGCGTGCCGGCTCGGCAGCTTGGATTTCAGACTGGTCTTCGCGTCCATAACAATACAGAGCCCCCCGCCCCTAGTTTTCAGCCGGCTTCTTGCCCCTGCCAGCCTTACCCGAGGTTTCTTGCCGGCGGCAAAACCTTAAAGCCTCAACGGCTTGCGGCGTGCCTCGGCTGGCCCCGGTGTCGGCGCAGGGTATGGCCAAATCGGGGCGCTGCGGGGGATTCGAGGGGGCGCGCCGCCTCTTTGCGGCGCAGGTGTTGCGTGCGGGTCACATGATTTGCAGGCGCAGACCGAGAAAAATATGGATAGGCGGCGCGAGGCCGGGCATGAGGGGCGCATGCGCAAGCCGTCTCGCTTCCGCCGCGCCTTCTTCGACCGCTCGGTGCACGCGGTGGCACCGGAGCTGATCGGGGCGACGTTCACGGTTAACGGGGTGGGCGGCCTCATCGTCGAGGTGGAGGCCTATCACCACACCGATCCGGCGGCGCATTCCTACATCGGCCGCACGGAACGTAATGCGGTCATGTTCGGCCCGCCGGGCTATGCCTATGTCTACCGTTCCTACGGCATCCACTGGTGCCTCAACTTCGTGTGCGAGGCGGAAGGCTCGGCCAGCGCGGTGCTGATCCGCGCGCTGGAGCCGACGCAGGGCTTGAGCGCCATGCAGCGGCGCCGGGGATTAACCGACGAACGCGCCCTGTGCTCAGGGCCGGGCAAGCTTTGCCAGGCGCTGGGCGTTACCATCAAGCACAACGGCCTGCCGCTCGACCGGCCGCCGTTCGAGCTGCGCGCGCGCGAGGCCGCGCCGGAGATCGCCATCGGCGCGCGCATCGGCATTTCGAAGGCGGTGGAGCACCCCTGGCGCTACGGGCTGAAGGGCTCGAAGTTTTTGAGCAAGCCGTTTCAGCCGGCGCGCTGAAAACGCCCTGAGAGCGTCAGTGTTCGTGCGTCGTGTGCGGTTTGCGCCAACTCAGCGATACCCAGAACATCCAGGCGAACAGCGGGATGGCGATGATCGAACACCACCAAGCGAAATGGAAATAGTCGGTACGCCATTGCACCAAACCCGACAGGCGGCCGATCTCGGCGGTGTAGTCGAGTCCCTGCGGTGGCGTGCAACTCACGTAGTACAAGAACGGATAGGAAATCTCCGAGACGAATAGACACGCGACCGCGGCGGCCACCGACAAGAAGATCACAACAATCGCCAGCCAGCGCGCCAGACCCGCCCTGTTAAAAACGCCGCCCTTTTCCGCCGCAAAGGTAGTGGCGGCGACGATGATGCCATCGAAGGCCAAGAGCGCCAGGCCCTTGTTGTCGAGGATGGTGAGGATTTCATAGAAGCTGCGCAGCACCTCGCGCGCGTTGGCCGGCGTGAACTGCGTGCCCGCGGCGTGCAAAAGCTCGATTTTCTGCAGCAAGTCGCACACCATGGCCCGCCCCATGCCGACCGGCAAATAATACTGCACTGGAATACCGTGTCGAGAGTCGCCGGGGCGCAGGCTACGCCGCGATGCGGAAAGCCGGATCGAAGCCGAAGGCGCGCCTTGCCTTGTCGCTCGACAGGCCCGGGTCATCTTCAGCGATGTTGTAGACGCCGCGCTTGGCCTGCTCGAGCGCGAGCACACAGGCCTGCGCGGCGGCATCGACATGCACCGCCGGCGAGCGCGGCGTATCGGCCGACCAGGTGCCGGGACCGTAGAAGAAGCCGTAGCGCAGCACGATGCCTTGCGGCAGCGCCAGCACCGCATCTTCCAGAGCCTTGACGGCAGTGACCGTACCGGCCGTGGCGGAATCGTCGCTCAAGGGATCGCTCTCGACCCGCGCGCCGGGGCCCGGGGCATAGACGAAGGCGATGCTCTGCGCGACCATGCGCGAGACGCCCGCGGCGCGGGCGGCGCCCACCAGATTGCCCGTGCCCTCGATACGCAGCCGCGCATTGCGCGCGAGCGTTTCCGCGTATTGCGGCGTGCCGGGGGCGAAAGCGAGATCGGTGAGTTGATGGATGACCGCCTGCGGCGCCGCCCCTTGGACGGCCCGCGCCAATACCGGAGCATCGAACACGTCCACTACCACCGGTTCGGCGCCGAGCCTGGCAATCGCATCGGCCTTGTCGGCGCTGCGGGTGGTGCCTGTGACCTGGTAGCCGGCCGCGCGCAACAGCGGCGTCAGCCGCCGTCCGATCGCCCCGCCGGCGCCGGCCAGAAAGATGCGCATGCGCCGGCCTCCTCGTAGCCAATGGTGATTGGCGCTTGGCGCCTCTTAGGCGGCGAGCGGATCGGGGCCGTACTGGTTCGGCCCCTCCTGCCCGGCGCGCACATAGACGAACAGCATCTGCGCCAGCCAGACCAGGAACGAGACGATCCAGAGCAGCTTCGCCAGAATGCCGAAGCCGGTCACGTAGAACGCGCCCACGGTGAGAAAAACCCCCGCCACCATCGGCACGATGATGGCGAGGCTCCACCAGCCGGGATAGCCGACATCGTGAAAACGCTTGAAGGAGATGCAGACCGAAGCCCAGGTCAGCGCCAGCCACACCAGGATGCCGACGAGCGGTATCCAGCCGAGCACCAGCCCGACCACGAAAATTGGCAGCACGCCGTGCAGCCAGAACTGCAGGCGCGAGATGCGCCCCACCGGCGAGGTGAACAGCGCGATCCAGTAATCGGTCGGCGGCAGTCCGCCGAGCACGCCGGCCAGGCCACTGCCCCCGC
>JARRNI010000063.1:0-12651 GCA_037385125.1 Pseudolabrys sp. | reverse complement strand
CCGAAACGCTCGCTCGCGCCGGCGCTTCGCCAATGTCCGCAAGGGCCAAGAACCGAAGAACGGGTGCGATGGACGGCCGCCGACGTCTCGCTCAAATGCCGAAGCCGCATGCCGCGCGCGCCGCGCCGCGCCGGCGCATGCGCGGACTTGCGCACGCCTCCTGGCAGGACGCGCGCTTCATGCGCAGCTTGCGCCGCTGGCTCGACCGGCTCATCGCGCTTGATCCGCCGCGCGGGCTCGGCGCCAGCGCCGCCGCCCTTTTGCTGCTCGCCTCCACCTGCTACGGCGCGATCGAAGGCGGCTACGGCGGCAAGATCGCCGCCGAGGTGCAGGACATCTGCGATACCGCCGCCAATACGGTCGGCTTTCGCATCTCACAGGTTCAGCTCGCCGGCCAGCACGAGGTCAGCCGCGAGACCATCTTGACGCTTGCCGGCATCACCGGCCGTTCCTCGTTGCTGTTCCTCAATGCCGCGCGGGCGCGCGCCCGCCTGCTGACCGATCCGTGGATCGCCGACGCCACCGTGCTCAAGCTTTATCCCGGCCGCCTGCACATCGGCATCACCGAGCGCAAGCCTTTCGCGCTCTGGCAGAAGGACGGCGTGGTCGCGCTGATCGCCGCCGACGGCACCGTGCTCGAGCCCTATGTGCCGCCCGCCTTCCGCGCGTTGCCGCTGGTGGTGGGCAAGGGCGCCGCGCACGCCGGCTACGGCTTCCTCAAGCTGGTGCAGCGCTTTCCCACCATCGCCGCCCATGTCGATGCTTCGGTGCTGGTGGCCGAGCGGCGCTGGAACCTGCATCTGGACGACGGCGTCGAGGTGCTGCTGCCCGAGCTGGCGCCCGCGCACGCCCTGGGGCTGCTGGCCGGTCTCGATCGCAAAAAGAAGCTTCTGTCGCGCGACATCGTCAAGGTCGATCTGCGCCTGCCCGACCGCGTGACCGTACGGCTGTCGGACGCCGCCGCCGCGGCGCGCCAGGCCGCCATCAAGGCGGACGAGAAGATGCACAAGAAGAGCCGGGGAGGCGAGGCATGAGAATAGCGCTCATTACTTGCCTTACGTGTCCCGGGCGCTGCGCAACACGAAGTGTTGCGCTGCAGACCCGGGACCCCGCTTTGCAGAAGCGGGGCCCCGGGTCAGCGGTGCACCACTTCGCTGCGCCAAAGCGCGTCGAAGACGCGCGTAAACGCGCTTATGGTGCTGCACCGCGTCCGGGGCACGCAAGCTGCGGAGCCGCCGCATGACCGTGCTCCGCTTCGGCCTCACCCCCAAGATGAAGCCGGTGCCGCCGCGCCGCGCGGCGGTGGTCGCCGCCCTCGACGTCGGCACCAGCAAGGTCGTCTGCCTGGTGGCGCGGCTGGAGCCGGTGGCGCCGCAGGACGTGCTGCGCCGGCGCAGTCACGGCGTGCGCATCCTCGGCTTCGCCCACACCGCGGCCAGCGGCATGAAGGCCGGCACCGTGGTCGATCTGGTCGAGGCCGAGGAGATGATCCGCCAGGCCATCGACAATGCCGAGCGCATGGCGGGTTTGCAGCTCGAATCCGTGGTGGTCTCGCTCTCCGGCGGCCGCCTCGGCAGCGAGCGCTTCATCGCCGATATCGAGCTCGCCAATGGCGTGGTGACTGACGGCGAGATCGCCCGCGTGCTGGCGGCGGCCAGCCATCATTCGGTGCGCGACGGCCGTGCCGTGCTGCACTCGCTGCCCATCGGCTACCGGCTGGACGCCGCCGCCGGCATCCGCGAGCCGCGCGGCATGCTCGGCAACCGCTTCGGCGTCGACATGCACATGGTCACCGTCGACGTCGCCACCGTGCGCAACCTGATGCTCGCGGTGGAGCGCAGCCATCTCTCGGGCGAGGCCATGGTGGCCTCGCCCTATGTCGCCGCGCTGTCCTCGCTCGCCGATGACGAGGCCGATCTGGGCACCGCCACCATCGATATGGGGGCCGGAACCACCACCATGGCGGTGTTTTCCGGCGGCCGCTTCGTCCATGCCGACGGCTTCGCCCTCGGCGGCGCCCACGTCACCATGGATGTCGCCCGCGGCCTCAACACCCGAATCGCCGACGCTGAGCGAATCAAAGCGATTTATGGCACTGTTTTGACCGGTGGATCGGATGAGCGCGACATGATCACGGTACCTCCGGTGGGCGACGACGCCGCCGAGCCGCCGCAGTTCGTCTCGCGCGAGACGCTGGTGCACATCATCAAGCCGCGCGTCGAGGAGATTCTGGAAATGGTGCGCGACCGCCTCAAGGACTCACCCTTTGCGGCCGAGCCACGCGGGCGCGTGGTGCTCACGGGCGGCGCCAGCCAGCTTGTCGGCATTGCGGATCTGGCTTCGCGCATCCTGCAGCGGCCGGTGCGCGTCGGCCGCCCGCTCGGCATTGCCGGTCTGCCGGAGGCGGCCAAGGGGCCGGCCTTCGCGGTCGCCGCGGGCCTGCTGGTCTATCCGCAGGCGGCGCATTTGGAACATTTCGAACCGCGGAAAACGCGGGCGCTGATGACAGGAACGGGCGGCTACATGGCAAGGGTCGGACAATGGTTGCGCGAGAGCTTCTGACCCTCAATCACGGAGTCACACCAGGGCCGGTGGCGGACCGGCTCCGTTCGGCGGCGCGCGAGCTGTCCGTGCAATAAAGAGGCAAACCCATGACCATCAATCTGCAGATCCCAGACATTCGTGAGATGAAGCCGCGCATCACCGTGTTCGGCGTCGGCGGCGCCGGCGGCAACGCCGTCAACAACATGATCACCGCCGGCCTCCAAGGCGTCGACTTCGTCGTCGCCAACACCGACGCGCAGGCGCTCACCATGTCGAAGGCCGAGCGCATCGTGCAGATGGGCGCGCAGGTGACCGAGGGCCTCGGCGCCGGCTCGCAACCCGAGGTCGGTCGCGCCGCCGCCGAAGAGGTGATCGACGAGATCCGCGATCACTTGAGCGGCGCGCACATGGTGTTCGTCACCGCCGGCATGGGCGGCGGCACCGGCACCGGCGCGGCGCCGGTGATCGCCAAGGTCGCGCGCGACTTAGGGATTCTCACCGTCGGGGTGGTCACCAAGCCGTTCCACTTCGAGGGCCAGCGCCGCATGCGCTTTGCCGATGCCGGCATCATCGAATTGCAGAAGGTGGTCGACACCCTGCTGATCATCCCGAACCAGAACCTGTTCCGGGTCGCCAACGAGAAGACGACGTTCGCCGATGCCTTCGCCATGGCCGACCAGGTGCTCTATTCGGGCGTCGCCTGCATCACCGACCTGATGGTCAAGGAAGGCCTGATCAATCTCGACTTCGCCGACGTGCGCGCGGTAATGCGTGAGATGGGCAAGGCGATGATGGGCACCGGCGAGGCTTCCGGCGAGAAGCGCGCGCTCACCGCCGCCGAAGCGGCCATCGCCAATCCGCTCATCGACGACGCCTCCATGAAGGGCGCCAAGGGCCTGTTGATCTCGATCACCGGCGGCAAGGACCTGACGCTGTACGAGGTCGACGAGGCCGCCACCCGCATCCGCGAGGAGGTCGATCCCGACGCCAACATCATCGTCGGCGCCACCTTCGACGAGGGTCTGGAAGGCATCATCCGCGTCTCGGTGGTGGCGACCGGTATCGATACGGTTGCCGTGCAGCATCGCGGGCCGTCGCAGGCGGAGAACGCGCTCAAGGAACTGGCCGGACGCTTGCGCACCGACAGCCGCCGCATCGCCGACCGCGTCGAGCGCGCAGCGCCGACGGTGCAGGGGCCCGCCGCTCAGACGGCAGCCGCGCAATCACCCGCTGCGCAATCACCCGCTGCGCAAGCACCGGCCGCGCAAGAACCGGCTGTGCAGGCGCCCGCGCCGCAGTTCGCCACGGCCAATGCCGCTGCCGCGGTCGAATCGGCTGCTGAGGCGGCGGTGGCTGCCGCGATCCTGCCGCCGTCGCCGCCGAGCGCGGTCGAGGACGTCTCCATCCGGCCGATGCCAACCAAGCCCTCGCTGTTCGAGCCGGCACAGCCCGAGGCGGCCGATCCCGAGCCGCCGACGCCCAAGACCTTCATTCCGCCGCCGCCGGAGCGGGCCGCGCCGCCGCGCACGCCGCGCATGCCGCGCGTCGACGAGTTGCCGTTGCCGGCGCAGAATGAGATCAGGGCGCAGCGCGGCGAAGGCGCCGACAACCACCCGGAAAAGCAGCGCCTGTCGCTTATGCAGCGGCTGGCCCAGGTCGGCCTCGGCCGGCGCGAGGAAAGCGAGGCGCCGCAGGCCCCGCGCACGGCGCCGCCGCAGCCGATGCCGCAATTCGAGTTGCCGAATCGCCCGACGACCGCCCGCCAGCCGGAGGGCCGGCCGGCGCCGGTCTCCGAATATGCCCGCCGCTCGGGTCCGCAGGGGCTCGACCCCCATGGGCGGCCCGCGCCTGTGCAAAATTCGGCCGAGGAAGATCAGCTCGATATCCCGGCTTTCCTGCGCCGCCAGGCCAATTGACTTAGCGCACACGCCGAAAACGGCCCCGCCCTGACCTCATGGCGGGGCTGAATCTTGCTAGGATATTGATTTGTATAATGTTTTAAATGCGACCCGGCGCGGCCCAAGCCGGCCAGTCGGGCAATGTGAACAATACCTCGCTGCGGCCCGGAAATTGCGGCAAAAAAGAGTAACAGTCGGTAAGAAATGGTGAATTGGAGAAGGCCGGGTCGATGGCCTAAGTTTCAGCCGTCAAGGGGACTTTTCGGTCCTTGGGGGCTGCCTTTCTGAAGCTGCGGGTAGCGCGAAAGAGAAGGCCGGAATGTGGCCCCGCTGGGGCCTAGTAGGGGAGCGCTTGGCCCGGACCAGGGCCGGCGAAACGGGATCGATGAAGGGCGCTAAGCAGACAACGCTGCGCGACCAGATTGCTCTCTGCGGCATCGGCGTTCATTGCGCGCGTCCCGTCACGCTCAGCCTGTACCCTGCTGACGACGATACCGGTATCGTGTTTCAGCGCGTCACCGCCGACGGCACGGTCGAGCGCGAGATTCGCGCCGACGTACGCGCCGTCACCGCCACCGAATTCGCCACCGTGCTGGGCGACGTTTCCGGCCCGCTCTGCTCCACCGCCGAGCACCTGCTCGCCGCCTTGCGCGGCCTCAACGTTGACAACGTCGTTGTCGAAGTCGACGGCCCGGAAGTGCCGATCATGGACGGCAGCGCGGCGCCTTTCGTAGACGCTATCGACCAGGCTGGCCTGACCGCGCGCGCGCTGCCGCGCCGCTATATCGAAGTCATCAAGCCGGTGGGCGTGTCCAAGAACGGCGCCGTCGGCGAACTGCGCCCCTATGAACACGGCTTCCGCGTCGAGGCCGAGATCGAGTTCGACCATCCGCTGATCGGTCGCCAGGCGCTGGCGCTCGACGTCGGGCCGGAGACCTTTCGCAAGGAGATCGCGCGCGCGCGCACCTTCGGCTTCATGAAGGACGTCGCCAAGCTGTGGAGCGCCGGCTACGCGCTCGGCGCCTCGTTCGAGAACACGCTGGTGGTTACCGACGACCGCGTGCTCAATCCGGAAGGCCTGCGCTTCACCGACGAGTTCGTGCGCCACAAGGTGCTCGACGCCATCGGCGATCTGGCGCTCGCCGGCCAGCCCCTGCTCGCCGCCTACCGCACCGTGCGCGGCGGCCACAAGCTCAATCACGCGGTGCTGTCCGCACTGATGGCCGACCCGAGCGCTTGGCGCATAGTGGAGGCAGCGGCCGAGCCGGTGCGCCGCCGGCGCGGCCATGCCGACATCGCGGGCGGCCTGGTGGTCCCGGCCTACGGCCCGGACGTTTCCTGAAAAGTCCGCCATTCCCCGTCCGGCTTCGCCTTATTCCGGGCCGAATGTCGGCTTAATCGCTTGGCGGACCCGCGTTTTTTCGTCTACACCGGCGCGGGCAAGGGCGCCCGCCGAGGCCCCTTGGGAAAAAGGGCACGAACGCGTCAATGAGTTTGCGCGTCGATGAGTGGCCTGAGGGTCTCGTGCAGGAACGTTCCGCTGCCAAGCAAGACGCGCCCGCCAAGGCGCCGGAGAAGTCGACCCGCGCGTCCGTCGGCCGGTGCCGATTCGCGCGCGGCTTGGCGCTGGTGCTGCTGGCGGCGACCCTCGCCGGTTGCGGCGGCGATTTCGACATGTTCGCCAAGAAGGATGTCGTGCCCGACCAGCCGGCCGACCGGCTCTACAACGAGGGCCTCTATCTTCTCAACGTGAAGCAAGATCCGCTGAAGGCGGCCAAGCGATTCGAAGAGGTCGATCGCCAGCATCCCTATTCGGAATGGGCGCGCAAGTCGCTGATCATGTCGGCCTATTCCTATTACAGCGCCAGCGACTACGAAAACTGCGTGGCCTCGGCGCAGCGCTACATCACCCTGCATCCGGGCAGTCCGGACGCGGCTTACGCGCAATATCTGATCGGCGCGTCCTACTTCGACGAGATCCCGGACATCACCCGCGACCAGGGCAAGACCGCGAAGGCGCTCGCCGCCTTGCGGGAAGTGGTCCGCAAATATCCGACCAGCGAATATGCCAACAGCGCCAAGCACAAGATCGAGGTGGCGCGCGATCAGCTCGCCGGCAAGGAGATGCAGATCGGGCGATACTACTTGAAAAAGAAGGAATACACCGGCGCCATCAACCGCTTCAAAGTGGTGGTCACGAAATATCAGACCACCCGCGAAGTGGAGGAGGCGCTGGAGCGGCTGACGGAAGCCTATATGGCGCTCGGCATCACCAGCGAGGCGCAGACGGCGGCGGCTGTGCTCGGACACAATTTCCCGGACAGCCCCTGGTACAAGCACGCCTATGCCCTGGTGAAATCGGGCGGGGTGGAGCCGTCCGAGAACAAGGGTTCTTGGATCAGCAAGGCCTTCGCCCATTTCAAGCGATCGATCATGGGGTAGGCTGGCTGCGCCGGCCCTCGTTGACAGCGCCGCAGGCTGCCTTGTGCGGCCCAGCGCCGCCTTTAATGTTGGCGAATCGGTAGGCTAGGGCGGCGACACGCCCGGGCGCGACGCGGCCTCATCGGACCAACGACTCCCATGCTTTCCCGACTCTCGATCCGCAACATCGTTCTGATCGACCGGCTCGACATCGACTTCCGCCAAGGGCTCGCCGTGCTCACCGGCGAGACCGGCGCCGGCAAGTCGATCCTGCTCGATGCCTTCGCGCTGGCTTTGGGCGCGCGCGGCGACCAAACGCTGGTGCGCCAGGGCGTGGAGCAGGGCCAGGTCATCGCAGCCTTCGAGGTTCCGCGCGATCATTCGGTGCGCGCGCTGCTCGCGGCGCAGGACCTGGGCAACGACATCGCCGCCGAGGATGAGCTGATCCTGCGCCGGGTGCAGTTCGCCGACGGCCGCACCCGCGCCTTCGTCAACGACCGGCCGGTGAGCGTGCAGGCGATGAAGCAGCTCGGCAGCGCGCTAGTCGAGATCCACGGCCAGCACGACGAGCGCGCGCTCACCGACGCCGCCACCCACCGCCGGCTGCTCGACGCCTTCGCCGGCCTCGAGCGCGACGCCGCCCGCGTTGCCGCGCTGTGGGAAGCGCGCCGCGCCGCCGAAGATCAGGCCGAGACCCACCGCGCGCAAGTGGCGCGCGCGCAGCGCGAAAGCGACTGGCTGCGCCATGCCGTCGAAGAGCTCGGCAAGCTTAGCGCCCAGCCCGGCGAGGAGAGTCTGTTGGCCGAGCGGCGCACCACCATGATGCAGGCGGAAAAGGTGGCCGAGGATCTGCGCGACGCCCATGGCGTCATTGCCGGCGCCAATTCGACGGTGCCGGCGCTGTCCGGCGTGATCCGCCGGCTGGAGCGGCGCAGCCCGCAGGCGCCGGCGATGATCGAGCCGGCGGTGAAGGCGCTCGATGTGGCGCTCACCGCGCTGGAGGAAACCCGCGATCACCTGGAGGCCGCCCTGCGCGCCGCCGACTACGATCCGGACGAGCTCGAGCGCATCGAGGAGCGGCTGTTTGCGTTGCGCGCTGCGGCACGCAAGTACAATGTGCCGGTGGACGAGCTCTCGGCGCTTGAACAGCGCTACACGTCCGACATCGCGCTGATCGACGCCGGCGAGGAAATGCTCAAAGCTCTGGAAGACGCCGCCCGCGCGGCGCAAGCCGACTATCGCGCTGCGGCGCAAGCGCTGTCGCAGGCGCGCGGCAAGGCCGCCGCCGCCCTCGACAAGGCGGTAGGCGGCGAGCTCAAGCCGCTTAAGCTCGAGCGCGCCCGCTTCACCACGCAGATCGATACCGACGCGGAGGCCGCTAGGCCGAACGGCATCGACCGGGTCGAGTTCTGGGTGCAGACCAATCCGGGCACGCGGCCGGGCCCGCTGATGAAGGTCGCTTCCGGCGGCGAGCTGGCGCGCTTCCTTTTGGCGCTCAAGGTGGTGCTGGCCGACCGTGGCTCGGCGCCGACGCTGGTGTTCGACGAAATCGACACCGGCGTGGGCGGCGCGGTGGCCGACGCTATCGGCGTGCGGCTGGCGCGCCTTGCCCGCGGCGTGCAGGTGCTGGCGGTGACCCATGCGCCGCAGGTGGCTGCGCGTGCCGACCGCCATTACGTCATCAGCAAGGACGCGCTGGCCAAGGGCAGGCGCGTCGCCACCCGCGTCACCGAGGTTGCCGCCGACCACCGCCGCGAGGAGATCGCGCGCATGCTGGCCGGCGCCGAGATCACCAACGAGGCGAGGGCGGCGGCGGAGCGGTTGCTGAAGGCGGGGTGACTCCTTGTCATTCCGGGGCGCGAACGCAGCCAGCGAATCCAGAATGACAATGGCCGGCGACGCAGACAGCGATCTCGGCCGCGCGGCGGGTGAGATCGTCGGGCACGGGCGCTTCTTTCGGCGCCGGCGCACCGTCGGCGAACTTGGCGAACAGGTCACGGTAATGCGCCGCCGCCCGCGCCCGCGGGCCCTCGGGCGCGGCGTCGACAGGTGCCGCCAGCTTCGGCCGCGCCGCCTCCCGCCCCACGATGCTTTCATCCCGCAGGAGCATCTCCAGCGGGAAGGGGCCGAGGTGGAAGGGCCGGTCCTTGCCGCGCGGCTGGATCAACATGGTATTTTCAGCGCTTCCTGGGTAGTTCCTTTTGGGCGGCTGTGTTCCCGGCCTTGGTTCTACCGCCGACATTCGGGTAATTTGCCGCCCGGCGCAATGCGGCGCCCTCCTTTCGAAGAGCAGCATGGCCAAGCAAGACCCCGAAAAGATCGCCCCCGAAGACCTCACCGAGGCCGAGGCCAAGGCCGAGTTGCGGCGGCTCGCGCTCGAAATCGGCGTCGCCGACCGCCGCTACTACCAGGAAGACAAGCCGACACTGACCGATGCCACCTACGATCGCTTGCGCGAGCGCAACAAGGCGATCGAGGCGCGCTTCCCCGCTCTGGTGCGCGCGGATTCGCCGTCGAAACGCGTGGGCGCGGCGCCGGCGCGCGGCTTCGCCAAGGTGCGGCACACGGCGCCGATGCTGTCGCTCGACAACGCCTTCGCCGAGGACGACGTGCGCGATTTCGTCGCCCGCATCCGCCGTTTCCTCAAGCTCGGTGAAGACGAGAAGATTTCGTTTTCCGCCGAGCCCAAGATAGACGGCCTGTCCATGTCGCTGCGCTACGTGGACGGCGAACTGGTGACGGCGGCGACACGCGGTGACGGCAGCGAGGGCGAGGACGTCACCGCCAACATCAGAACGCTGAAGTCGGTGCCGCACAAGCTGCACGGCCGCAATATCCCGCGCGTGACGGAAGTGCGCGGCGAAGTCTATATGACCAAGGACGACTTCCTCAAGCTGAACGAGCGGCAGCAGGAAGCTGGCGAGCCGACATTCGCCAATCCGCGCAATTCCGCCGCCGGCTCGCTGCGCCAGAAGGATGCGAAGGTCACGGCGTCGCGCCCGCTCGGCTTCTTCGCCTATGCCTGGGGCGAGATGAGCGAGATGCCGGCGGATACGCAGTCCGGCATGATCAAGTGGTTCGAGCGCTGCGGCTTCGACACCAACCCGCTCACCAAGACCTGCCATTCGGCGGACGAGCTGCTGGCGTTTCATCGCCATATCGAGGAGCGCCGCGCCGAGCTGAAATACGACATCGACGGCGTCGTCTATAAGGTCGACCGGCTGGATTGGCAGGAGCGGCTCGGCTTTGTCTCGCGCTCCCCGCGCTGGGCGATCGCGCACAAGTTTCCGGCCGAGCGCGCCACCACCGTGCTGCACGACATCGAGATCCAGGTCGGCCGCACCGGTGTGTTGACGCCGGTCGCCAAGCTGGAGCCGGTCGGCGTCGGCGGCGTCATCGTGCAGAACGCCACGCTGCATAACGAGGACTACATCAAGGGCATCGGTGGCGACGGCGAGCCGCTCCGCGAGGGCCGCGATATCCGCATCGGCGACACCGTCATCATCCAGCGCGCCGGCGACGTCATCCCGCAGGTTGTGGACGTCGTCGTCAAGAAGCGCCCGCGCGACGCCAAGCCTTACCATTTCCCGAAGAAATGCCCGTGCCCGCTCAAGACCGACGTGGTGCGCGAGGTCACCGCCACCGGCGAGGAGGGTGCGCGCGCGCGCTGCACCGGCGAGTTCGCCTGTCCGTTCCAGAAGATCGAGCACCTCAAGCTGTTTGCTTCGCGCCGCGCCTTCGACATCGAAGGGCTGGGCGAAAAGCAGGTGGAGCTGTTCTTCGAGCGTGGCTGGGTGAAGGAGCCCGCCGACATCTTCACGCTCGAAGACCGCAACGACAAGATCAAGCTGCAGGACGAGGAAGGCTACGGCGCCGTCTCGGTGCGCAACCTGTTCGGTGCCATCCGCGAACGACGCCGCATCTCGCTCGAGCGCTTCGTCTATGCCCTCGGCATGCGGCACGTCGGCGAGACCACGGCGCTGGCGCTGGCGCGCGGCTACGGTTCCTGGGAGGCGTTCCACGACGCCTGCCTCAAGGTCGCGCACGGCGACGAGGAGGCGCGCGCCGAGATGGACGCGCTCGACCAGATCGGCGACACCGTCATCGACAGCATCGCGGCCTATTTCGGCGAAAGCCACAATAAGAAGATTGTCGAAAACCTGAGCAAGCACGTTGACCGTCATCGACGTTGAGAAACCGAAATCGGATTCCAAGGTCGCCGGCAAGACCGTGGTGTTCACCGGTTCGCTCGAAAAGCTGACGCGCGACGAGGCCAAGGCGCAGGCCGAACGCCTCGGCGCCCATGCAGCCGGCTCGGTGTCGAAGAAGACCGATCTGGTGGTTGCCGGTCCCGGCGCCGGCTCCAAGCTGACCAAGGCCAAGGAGCTCGGCATCGAGGTCATCAGCGAAGACGAGTGGTTGAAGCTGGTGCAGTAGGGGCGGTGCCACAAGCCTGCTTCACCTCTCCCCGTTGCGCGGGGAGAGGGAAAGCTCACATCGGCCTTGTCGCCTTCTCCAGCCACTTGCGCGTGTCGTCGTCGACCAGCGGCCCGATCGTCTCGCACACCCGCGCGTGATAGCTGTCGAGCCAGTGCCGTTCCTTCGCCGTCAGCATGCGGGTGTCGATCAGCTCCGGCTCGGGCGCGGCGATCGTGAGCACCAGGTTCTCGGTGCGGATGCCGTAGGCGGCGGTCTTGTAGTAGCCGGGCTCGTTCGACAGGATCATGCCGCGCCGGAGCGCCACATGGCCGAGCTTGGAAATGCGCGCCGGCCCCTCGTGCACCGAAAGATAGCTGCCGACGCCGTGGCCGGTGCCGTGGTCGAAGTCGAGCCCCGCCTGCCACAGCGAAATGCGCGCCAGCGGATCGAGCTGCGCACCGCTGGTGCCTTCGGGAAACTCGGCGGTGGCGATGGCGATATGGCCCTTGAGCACGCGCGTGAAGCGGTCGCGCATCTCGTCCGACGGCGTGCCGACCGCGATGGTGCGGGTGACGTCGGTGGTGCCGTATTCATATTGTGCGCCGGAGTCGATCAGGAACAGTTCGTTCATCTCGATCGTGCGGTTGCTTTCGCGCGTGACGTGGTAATGCACGATAGCCCCGTTCGGACCGGCGCCAGCGATGGTCGGAAACGACACGTCCTTCAAGAGGCCTGTGTCGCGGCGGAAACTTTCCAGCGCCGCCACCGCGTCGATCTCGGTCAGCTTGCCGGTCGGCGCCTCGCGGGCGAACCAGGCCAGGAAGCGCGCGAACGCGGCGCCGTCACGCTTATGCGCGGCGCGTGCGCCCAAAATCTCGATGTGGTTCTTCACCGCCTTCATGAGCGTGATCGGATCGGCGCCGCGCGACGCCTTGCCGCCGTGCTCGCCAACGAGCCGCGTCAGCGCGTCGACGGCGGTGGCCTGGTCGAGCCGCACGCTCTTGCCGCTCATCTGCGCGAGGTCGCGTTCCAGATTGTCTTCGCTGCGTACGTCGGCGACGTCGGCAAGCGCGGCGCGCACCGCGTTGTCGAGCTTGGCCTGATCGACATAAAGCGCCGGCTTGTCCTCGCGCGGCACGACAGCGAAGGCCAGCGCCAGCGGCGTGTGCGCGATGTCGCTGCCGCGGACGTTGAAGGCCCAGGCGACGTTCTGCGGGTCCGACACCACCAGCACGTCGGCGCGCGCCTTGGCAACCTCCGCCTGGATGCGGCGCAATTTGTCGGCGGCGCTTTCGCCGGCGAACTTGATGTCATGCAGCTTGACCGGGGCCGACGGCGGCGCCGGCCGGTCGGACCACAGCGCGTCGAT
>JARRNI010000062.1:0-17881 GCA_037385125.1 Pseudolabrys sp. | reverse complement strand
ATAAAACGGTGCACGGTACGATATTATTGCATGAATACAAGCGGGGAGTAGCGATCGTGCGACGGCGGCATGATTTTAGATTGTCATTGTTGCCGGTGGCGATTCGAAATACTGTGCGCGGGGAACCCCGCTGGGGACAGACGCGGCTTGGCCGGCGCCTCTGCGTTGCCAGCGCGCCCCGTTGGCCCTAAGAGGAAGCCATCGATCCGGTTCGCAAAGCCATGACCGCACGCATCTACAAGCCGGCCAAGACCGCCATGCAGTCGGGCCAGGCCAATACCAAGGCCTGGGTGGTCGATTTCGCGCCCGAAGAGCCGCGCCAGGTGGAACCGCTGATGGGCTGGACCTCATCGGGCGACATGCGCCAACAGGTCCGCCTGCGCTTTGCCAGCAAGGAAGAGGCGGTCGCCTATTGCGAGCGCCACGGCACCGCCTACCAATTGTTCGAGTACAAGCCGACGGAGCGGCGCCGCATCTCCTATTCGGACAATTTCGCCTTCAATCGCCGCGACGCCTGGACCCACTAACTGCCGCCGGGTCTACGCTTCCGCGGCCTCGGTGCCGAGCGCGGTCAAGAGTGGGCCGAGGAATTTTTCGTAGACCCGCCAGCGCTCGAGGCTGCTGGTGTAGAGCGGTTGGCGCACCTGCATGGCGCTGGCGGTGCGCACCGGCCGCTCGGTTTCGTGGAAAGAGAGGCAGCGGTCGTCCCAGGGCAGGCCGCAATGGGCCAGGATGCGTCGCGCCTGTCCTTCCAGATCGCCCACGACTTCCTCGTAGGAGACATCGAGAATGCGGCCTGCCGGCAGCACGCGCCGCCAGTGCTGCATGAGTTGCTGATAGCGGCGGTAGTAGCGGCCGAGTTCGCCGAGCTCGTAGGTGAAGACCTGCTCGCCCGGCTTGAACAGCTTCGAGAAGCAGGAAACGCAAGTGTCGACCGGATTGCGCATGGTGTGAATGATGACCGCGTTCGGCAGCGCAAGGTGGATCAGGCCGGCATACAGGAAGTTGGATGGCAGCTTGTCCGTGACGCGCTCGCCCTGCGGCGCCAGCGCGGCGAGCCGCAGGACATAGTCGGCGCCGATACGCGCCATGGCCTCGGGCGCGAGCGTGGGCACGACGTCGGGGTAAACGCTGCCCAGCGGCGCAATCGTCTGCACCGTCTCCTTGAAGGCGGTCAATTCGCCGCCGCCGTGAACCGCGGGATGGCTGGCCAGCACCTGCTCGACCAGTGTCGTGCCGGAGCGCGGCATGCCGAGCACGAAAATGGGCCGCCGCGAGGGCTCGCCGGAACCGGCTTTCGACCCCATGAGCTCGGGTGAGAAGATCTGCTCGATGCGGTCGAAACAGAAAAAGACCGCCGGCTCGTCATAGGCGATCGTGGCACGCTTTGCCGCGTTGGCCATCAGCCAATGCTCGAAGGCCTGCTCATGCTCCTTGACGTCCTCGTAGGCCTTGCCGAGCGCGAAGTCGAAATGCATGCGGTCCGATGCGGTCAGCTCCTTGTCCTTTGCCGCGGCCGCCTCGATCAAGGCCAGGTCGGCATCGCCCGTCGTGAACCTTTTGCAGTCGGCTAAGCTGAAATAGACGCCGCATTTGCCCGGATCGAGTGCGATTGATTTGCGGTAGGACTCCACCGCCTCCTGCTGCCGGCCCAGCTCCTTGAGCGCATTGCCCACCCCGCAATAAGCATCGCCCTGGTCGGGATTGAGCGCGAGGGCCTTGCGGTAATGCTCGAGCGCTGCTTGCGGCTCGCCGCGCTCCAGCGCCAGGTGGCCCATGACCTTTTCGGTCTGGGGATTGTTGGGAGAGAGCGCCTGTGCGCGGCGCAGGCATGCGGCGGCTTCGTCGGGCCGGTGGAGATCGATCAGCAGCAGCGCGAGATTATTCAGCGCGGGCGGAAAATTCGCATTGAGTGCCAGCGCCTTCCGGTAGCTCGCAATGGCCTCGTCGGTACGTCCGAGCTCCTTTTGCGCGTTGCCGAGGTCGGAATGGATCGGCGCGATGTTGGGCGCCAGCGCCAACGCGCGCTTGTAGAACCCGATGGCCTCTTCGTAGCGCCTGAGCCGGCTCAGCACGTTGCCGTAATTGTGCAGGCAGGGCGGCATGCTCTGATCGATCGCCAGCGCGGCGTGCAGCAGCCGCTCGGCGTCTTCATAGTGCCCGCGTTGCGCGTGGATTATGCCGAGAATGTGCAAGGCGTCGAAATCGCGCTGGTTGCGGGCCAGCGCCTGGCGGCAGAGCTGTTCGGCTTGGGCGAGATTTCCGGCGCGGTGAGCAGTGATCGCCTGCTGGATCAGGTTCATCAACGAAGCCTGGGCAACGGCCTTGCAGGCCCTTTGTTGCGTCTGTTTTTAGGATTGCATTCTTGAGAGCGATTGTATCGGCGAGCGACGGCCGCTTCAAGCAGCCGCGTCCGCCCCGCGCAAGCTGCGACGGCTAGCGCGCGTCCGCCAGCTTGCGTCCCTGCGTAGCGGCGCTAGCGCAGCAGCGAGACGAAGCGTTCCTCCGGCATCGGCTGACCGAGCAGGAAGCCCTGGCCGAAGTCGCCGCCCATGCTGACGAGGGCGACGGTGTCGGCGGCCTTCTCGATGCCCATGGCAACGGCGTTCGCGCCGAGATTATGCGCGAGATCGATCGCCTGCTTGCACAGCGGCGCTTTGACCCGGTCGCTGCCGCAGTCGGAGACGAAGGCGCGGTCGAGCTTGATCTCGGCGAAGGGCAGGGCATCGAGCCGCGCCAGCGCCGAATAGCCGCGCCCGAACTCGTCGAGCAGCCCGGCCCATTTCTGCGGGCTAGGGTAAACGGACTTGACGATGTTTTCCAGCGGCAGCTTGTCCAGCACCGCCGCCGGCACGTTCACCGTCACGCGCAGATTGATGCCGAGCTTGGAGAAGGCTTGTCTCGTCTTGAGCGCGTTGATGAGCGACATTTCGGCGAGAGTGCGCAGCGTCGATTCCTGCACGCCCGGCATGAAGGCTTCCGGCAGCACCACGCCGCATGGCGCGCTTCATCCAAGCGGCCGACATGATCCGCGCCGCCTTCGGCTGCGCCGTCATCGTCGTGCATCACTGCGGCATCGCTGGCAGCCGTCCCCGTGGACACACCAGCCTATCCGGCGCCGACGACGCGCAGATCGTCGTGGAGCGCGAAGACAACGGCATCATCACGGCGACGATGGAGCGCATGAAGGACAGCGAGGCTAGAATGGTGATCCTGAGCCGCCTGCATCGCGTCGAGCTAGGGGCCAATGACGGTGGCGACCAGATCGCGTCGTGCGTCATCCTGCCAGCGGAGGGAACCACGTCCAAGCTCAAGGCCAAGGTTAACGGCGCCGCCAAGATCGCGCTCGATCTGCTCAGGAAAGCGCTCGCCGATCATGGCGAGCCTGCCCCAATTAGCGCCCACATTCCGCCACAAAGCGTGGCATGCGAGGTCACCCTGTGGAGGCATTATTGCTACCAGGGAACCGTGGCCGAAAGCGATGACCGTGACACGAAAAGACAGGCGTTTTATCGCGCCTCGAAGCAGCTACAAGCGGCTGGTTTAATTGGCGCTTGGCGTGATCGGGTATGGCTAGCGTGACAGCGTGACGTGATACATACTTTAGGTGTGTCACGCATGTCATGGTCACGGTGCCACGTCACCCGTCACTGACAAGCTCTATTGTCGCGCGCGGTCTGGCCGCCGCGGCGTGGTGGCGGTCGTGCTCGGAAGCGAGACGGTCAAGGTGCTGACGCACAGCACGATTCCGGTCCTGGTCGTGCGGCCGAAGATCGACCCGCTGGCGGTTCTCGAGGGGCCCTGAAAGAACGTGATCGAGTCGATTGCCTGGGAGGCGCCAATTTCCGAAACGTGCCATTTGATGACCGGCTAGATTCACCGGGTTTGTTCCTCGTATAGCTCGTCGATTTCAGCGGCAAAGAGCGGCGTGACGCGATCGCGCTTCACCTTAAGCGTTGGCGTCAGCAATCCGGCCTCGATGGTCCACGGTTCCAATGTTAGATGTATAGCGCGGAGCTGTGAGTAACGGGGCATGTTAGCGAGTAGCGGTACGATTCGGGCCAGTAGCTCGACCCTGCTTGCCGGGTGATTTGGTTGGCGCGCATCGAGACCCCTGTTCGCTGCGAACAGGCGCCAAGAATCGATGTCCAATACGATGACGGCGACAAGAAACGGTCTGCGATTGCCGGCTACCAAGGCCTGTTTGAATAGTTGATCGGTGGTGATGCGGCATTCGACAGTATCGGGGTCGACCTTTTCGCCATTGGAGAGAACAATCATGTCAGCGATTCGTCCGCGCAGGAAGATGCGGCCATCCTTCAGCTCGGCGATGTCGCCGGTCGACAGCCAACCGGCCGGGTCGAGCGCTCGCTCCGTGGTGACGCTGTCGCGCCAATACCCTGCCATGACCGAAGGCGTGCGGATCATGAGCTCGTCTTGCGCGCCGAGCCTGGCTTCGACCCCGTCCAAAGGGCGGCCGACCGAGCCGGGCCAATTGTCGTCTAGCCTGTTTGCGGACACGACCGGCGCCGCTTCCGTAAGGCCGTAACCTTCGACCAGCGGCAGCCCCAGGCCGATCAGCATCCGAGAGACGCCACGGTCCAGGGCAGCACCCCCGCTGACGGCGACCCGCAGGCGCCCGCCGAAAGCGGCGCGCACCGGCCTTGCGACGCTTTGTTCAAGGAAAGGCGAGACCAGTCGCAACGCCAGCCCGGGGCGGCGCCGCTGCTGGGCGGCAAGAAACCGGCGCCAGCCGGCGGAAACGGTCATTTGCAAAAGAGTGCGCCTTGTAATGCCGGTCGCGACTTTTGCGCGGATCGTGCTAGCCATCCGCTCAAAGAGCAGCGGGACCCCGACCATCACGGTCGGGCGGATGGCGGCGAGATCGTCGCCCAGGTCCTGTGGCGAGCGCGCATAGGCCACTGCGCAGCCGCCCATCATGGGGAGGTAATAACCGACCGTGCGTTCAAATGCGTGCGCGATCGGCAGGATCGACAGGAAGACGTCGCTCTGGCGCGGCGGTATCACGGTGGCGGTTGCCTGCGCGTTCCAGAGCAGAGCATGGTTTGACAGCATCACGCCCTTCGGCTGGCCCGAGGTACCGGAGGTGTAGATCAGGGTCGCAATGTCGCTTGGCTTTGCCTGGTGGGCCGCGGGCGGCGCGGCGCTGTCTGCCAGCGCCTCGCCGAGCCCGCGCACGCGCGGGCCTTCGGTACCTGCGGCAGCTGGTGCCGAAGAAGCTGAAGCATCAGCAATCCACACCCGCTCTAGCGCCGGAAAGCCGGCACGCAACGGCGCCAGGGATTTCCAGCGTGCGTTGCTATCGAGAAGAAGCAAGCGGGCTTCGGAATGTCCGAGGATATGGGCGTTGCCGACTGCGGTGTCGTGCGGGTAAAGGCCGACGACGATGAGCCCCGATCCGTGTGCAGCCAGATCGAGGCATACCCAGTCCGGCTCGTTCGGCAGCAGAATGGCGATGCGGTCGCCGGGACTCATGTTCTCCTTTGCCAGGGCGGCGCGAAACCGCTCAACGCGTTTGGCGACCGCGGCCCAGCTATGGTCGATCCAGCGCCCCTGGACCGGATCGTAGTGACGATAGGCAACGGCGTCGGGGCTGCGCCGCACCCGCTCGTGGAACAGCGCCCACAGTGTCTGCTCCCGCACGGCCGCAATCACGTTGGCCGCGTCATCCCTGCCCAGGTCTGGCTCGTCTCGCCCGTTCTGCATTACAATGGGAACTCGTTGCGAAAGGTATGCGAAAACATAGGGTTGGTAACACTTGTCGGCATTTGCCCTTTTGGGGTCGGAGGCCGACACCGGCGCGCAGAAACAGCGCGCGCAGGATCTGATTGCGGTGGTCGCGGGGCTCGTGCGCGAACTGCACCCGCAACGGGTCCGGTTCCTGAATGTTGAGCCAGCAAGCCGGCTCGAACGCGATCTGGGCATCGACAGCCTCGGCCGCACCGAGCTGATCCTGCGTATCGAGCGGGCATTCCGCGTGCGCCTTCCGGCCCAGACCATCGGCGAGGCGGAGACGGTCGGCGACCTGGTGCAGGCGCTGGAGCAGGCTGGGCCGGCGCGCGTCCGCGCGGCCCTGGAGGTGACGTCCGCTCCAGCGCTGCCTTCCGTGCCGCCGGCCCGCGACGCGCGGACTTTGATCGAGGTGCTCGAATGGCACGCGGCGCGCTATCCCGACCGTTTGCATCTGAGCGTGCTGCAGGATGAGGTGACCATTCTTGGCAGCCTGACCTACGCCCAACTCGCGAGCCAAGCACAGGCACTCGCGCGCGGCCTGGTGGCGCGGGACGTTGCGCCGGGCGAACGCGTTGCCGTGATGCTGCCGACCAGCATCGAATTCTTCGTCGCCTTTTTCGGCATACTCTACGCCGGCGCCGTTCCGGTACCGATCTATCCGCCGATGCGGCTGTCGCAGCTCGAGGATCATCTGCGCCGCCAAGTGGGAATCCTGCGCAATGCCGGCGCCTGTCTGTTGATCACGATGCCTGAGGGGCGGCGGCTCGCAGGATTGCTCCGCGCACAGGTGCAAACCCTGGTCACTGTGGAAAGCGTTGCTGATCTCGCGTCGGCCCCACATGGGACCGCGTTACCCAGGTCGGCGAGCGCCGATACCGTTGCGCTCATCCAATACACATCCGGTAGCACCGGCGACCCAAAAGGCGTGGTGCTCAGCCACGCCAATCTGCTCGCCAACATTCGCGCCATGGGCGCCGTCATAAACGCGAACTCGGCCGATGGACATGGGGCTGATCGGTGCTTGGCTCGGCTGCCTGCATTTTGCGGCGCAGCTCTATGTCATGTCGCCACTCAGTTTCTTGGTGCGTCCGGAAAGCTGGCTATGGGCCATGCACCGGTTTCGCGCGACCTTCTCCGCATCGCCGAACTTCGGTTTCGAACTGTGCATCAACAAGATTCCCGATGAGGCACTTGAAGGGCTTAATCTCAGCTCTTTGCGTATGGTGGCAAACGGTGCCGAGCCGGTCAGCCCGCAGACCTTGCGGCGCTTCATCGAGCGCTTCAGCCGTTATGGCTTTCCTAAAGCAGCGATGGCGCCGGTCTACGGTCTTGCCGAATGCTCGGTGGGACTGGCGTTTCCGCCGCTCGGCCGCGGGCCGTTCATCGACCGCGTCAGCCGCAACCGATTGAGCGCGGGAGGGGTTGCCGAGCCGGCACGGCCCGACGATCCGAGACCGGCCGAAATCGTCGCCTGCGGTCAACCGTTGCCCGGCCATGAAATCCGAATTGTCGACGAGGCTGGCCTTGAGCTCGGCGACCGCCGGGAAGGCCGACTCGAGTTTCGCGGCCCCTCGGCAACCCGCGGCTATTTCAACAACGAGATCAAGACTTGCGATCTTATTCACGACGGCTGGCTCGACAGCGGCGACCGCGCTTATATGGCAGGCGGCGATGTCTGCATCACGGGCCGAGTCAAGGACATCATCATCCGCGCCGGCCGCCATCTCTACCCGCAGGAGATCGAGGAAGCGGTGGCCGAGATTCCCGGGATTCGCAAGGGCGGCGTGGCGGTTTTCAGCGTCACCGATCCTCGCGCCGGGACCGAACGCGTGGTTGTGTTGGCCGAGACGCGCGAGGTCGAGCCGGCGGCCAAAGCAGAGCTGCAGGCGACGGCGCATGAAGTCGTCACCGACACGGCCGGGACGCCGCCGGATGAGATCGTCCTCGCCCCGCCGCACACGGTGCCGAAGACATCGAGCGGCAAGATACGCCGCAGCGCCGCCAAGCAGCTTTACAGCGGCGGCCGGATCGGGGCGCCGCAGCGGGCACTCTGGCTGCAGCTCTTGCGTCTCTGGCTCGCAGCTGTTGGCTCGCAAATTGGCAGGCTGGGCAAAGTTCTGCGGGAGATGCTCTATGCCGGCTGGTGGTGGCTGGTCGTTGCGACGAGTTTCTTCCTCGCCTGGCTTGCCGTGATGCTGTTGCCGCGCCGCGCCTGGCGGTGGACGGCGGTCCGTAATCTTGCACGCGCCGCGCTTGCGGCTATCGGGGTTCCGCTTACGGTTAGCGGCCTCGACCGCATTCCCTCTGACAATGCGATGCTGGTCTTCAATCACTCGAGCTATATGGATGCGCTGGTGCTCAGCGCGATCCTGCCCGGCGAGCCCGCGTACGTTGTCAAACGGGAATTGGCCGGGGAGGTCTTTGCCGGCCCGTTCCTCCACCGGCTGGGAGTGTTGTTCGTCGAGCGCTATGACGTCAGCGCAAGTCTGGCGGACACCGAAGCCGTCATCGCCGCGGCGCGCCAGGGACGCAACATCGTGTTCTTCCCCGAAGGTACCTTCACCCGCCGGCCGGGGCTTTCCGAATTCTATCTCGGAGCATTCAAAACGGCTGCCCAAGCGCATCTGCCGGTGTTCCCCGGGATCGTCCGCGGCACGCGAACGATGCTGCGCAGCAATCAATGGTTCCCGCGCTGGACACGCTTGAGCATCCGGATTGAAGAGGCCATCAATCCCTCGGGAACGGATTTTGTCTCGCTGGTGCGCCTGCGCGACGCGGTCCGCCAAGTCGTGCTGGCGCATTGCGGCGAGCCTGATATCGGCGAGCTAGTCAAACCGCCGTTGACAGGTGTCGATGAGTGACATGGATTGCACGGCCTTTCTGCAATGGGCGCTGCCGCGGCTCGAACGGCGCTGGCCTGGTTACCGCAAAGTGCGCCGGCAGGTCTGCAAGCGCCTGCGCAAGCGCGTGAGCGAGCTTGGTGTCGCGGATTTCTCTACGTATCGGTCGCGCCTCGCCGCCGACCCCGCGGAATGGAAGGTTCTCGATGAATGTTGCCACATCACCATTTCGCGCTTCTTCCGCGAGCGGGGCATGTTCGAAGCCCTCCGCCAGCGCGTGCTTCCCGAAATCGCAGCCCGTCGTTTACGCGAGCAACGAGCCGCTCGCATCTAGTCCGCGGGCTGTGTCTCCGGCGAGGAGGCCTATACGTTGAAAATCCTCTGGGACCTGGAAATGACGCTGGGGTATCCGGGCGTAACTTTGTCGATCGTCGCCACCGACATCGACGAGGCAATGCTCGCCCGCGCCCGGGAGGGCTGTTTCAAACCGACCAGCCTGCGCGAGCTGCCGCCGCATCTCGTTGATCAGGCGTTTACGCGGGAAGAATCTCTTTCTTGCGTCAAGCCGGCCCATCGCCAAGGCATCGACTTCCTGCACCAGGACTTGCGGATCGATGCGCCGCAGTCGCGCTTCGACCTCATTCTTTGCCGCTACCTTGCCTTCACCTATTTCTCGCCGGCCTTGCAGCGGCAGGTCTTGGACCGTTTGATCGATCGGCTTTTGCTGAATGGCTATCTTGCCATCGGAACGCACGAGCGTTTGCCGGAGAGCTCGATGCTGACCTCGTTGGCGGACGCACCACAGATTTTGCAGAAAGGCTCGGCCGCAGATTGAAATATCCGGCGCTGGCTTCGTGCGATCGTGATGCTTCAACGTATTGCGCTCATTGCCGAAATGCTCGCGCCGCAGGCTTGATCGAGGTCAAAGAGGTGAGCGTCGCAAGGCCATAGCATTAATAGCTTTCCAGGAGGGGGCGCGCATCATGCCAATAGCTGACCCTCAGGCCGAGACCATGCGGTTGGAAAAAGCAGCATCGAAGAAGGCCGCCGAAGAACGCGAGCAACGATCGCCGCGAATCGCGTCGGTTGCTTGGGGGCGGATCGAAGTCGAAGGCATTGGAACCTTCAAGGACGCCAAGGTTTTCCCGGGCGGCGCAAGGGAATGGGACTGGAGCGAGACCGGCACGGCTCACGAACCGGGTATTCAGCCTGCTGACGTTGCTGAACTGCTTGACCACGGCGCCACAAAGGTCGTGTTGTCCAAGGGCATGCATAGCTGCCTGCACGTATGCCCGCAAACCCTGCAATTGCTCAAAGATCGCCGCGTTGAAGTACACCTGCTGCAAACCGAGCAGGCGGTTGAGCTCTACAACCGCCTGTGCGGCCGGGAGCAAGTGGCGGGACTGTTCCACACAACGTGCTAGCGTGACCTCGGTTGCTTCCGGTGGCAGGGCAAGGACTCCGGCCGGCCCTCAGACAGCCATTGCAGGAGGCAAGCGTTGACCGCCAGTGCAAGAAGGCGCGAGCTTCAGGTCCCGCCGGATTGGCAGGCCGCGGCAGCCGAGATTTTCGAACGCCGCCTGCGCACGATTCTCGTCATCGGCGTTGCAGCCGTCGGCAAGAGCAGCTTCTGCAGTTACCTTTCGGAGGCGCTGCTTGCGCGATCGGCTGAAGTGGCCTTTGTCGATGCCGATATCGGACAGAGCAATCTTGGTCCACCCGCCACCGTCACATTGGGCTATCCCGTTTTGCCGGTCTACCTGTCGACCGTGCCGCCTGCTGCCTACTATTTCGTCGGCAGCACGGGCCCAATGGGACGGTTCTTGCCGCTCGTCATCGGTACGGCCAGCCTCGCCCGCGAGGCGCGCACCCAGTTCGTCATCATCGATACCACCGGCTTGGTGCATGAGTCTGGTCGTGTCCTCAAGAACTACAAGATCGAGGCGGTACGGCCGGACGCCATCGTCATGCTCGAACGGCGCAATGAGCTCGCGCCGATCCGCGTGGCCAACCGGCATCTGCCGATCATCAAGATTAATTCGTCGCACAAGGCGCACAGGAAAGAGGACTACGAAAAAATCGAGGCTCGGCGGCAGTCCTATGCGCAGCATTTTTCCGGCTCGACCGCGCTGCGGTTTCCGCTGGACTCGTTGAATTTCCAGCGCACTCTGCTTTTGACCGGAAAGCCGATCCAGGTCGACGGCGCGATCCACGCCGAGCAGACCCCCGACGGCATCCTGGCCGTCGGGACGCCTTCCGCACCGCCTCCCGGCAGCAAGGTGCTGCCGCCCGGCTTCGAGCGAAGCTTGTTGTACGGTATCGCCGGCGCAAACGGCCGCTGTTTGGGGCTTGGCATCATTGAGCAGATCGATTTTGCAGGCCGCACGATTGCGCTGAACACTCCGGTCGAGCATGACAAGGTGCGCATCGTCCAGTTCGGCGATGTATATGTCACGCCGGAAGGAGGCGAGCTCGGTCAGATCAAGTGGGCTTGGTAGCCCGCTAGCCCTTGGTCATTATGATCCCGAGCGCAACCAGAATACCGCCGGCAAGCGCGACAAGGCTGAACCTGCGCGGCTCGCTTTCCGCCCGCGGGAGCAGGTGGGTGGCGCCGACATAGACCAGCGCGCCGGCTGAAAACGCCAGCAGCAGGCCGAGCAGCGGCGGCGCGATCCGGCTGACGAACGGATAAGATACGAGCGTGCCGAGCGGCGTCGTCAGTCCCGCGGCAAGAAAAGCCAGCAGGAATGACTGCCGGCCTGTGAAGCCGCTGCGAACAAGCAGCGTGTAGGTGACGATGCCTTCGGGGAATTCGTGCAACACCATACCGAAGGCCACGAGCGCGCCTGTCAACATGCTGACGCGGAAGCTGATCGAGTATACGACGCCATCGAGAAACGAGTGGATGCCGATCCCGATGAGCGGAATAAGCCCGAGGGCGTATTCGGCTGTCTCGGGCTTGTCGCAGACATAGGCGGTGAGAAACCGGTTGAACACGAGCATGAACAGGTAGCCCGCGAACAGCAGCGCCGGCGCCTTCGGGTTCATGGCGAAGGACGTCGGAATGATCTTGAGAAAGGAAACCGCGATCAGCACGCCGGCCGCAAAGCAGGCGAAATAGGTGATGTTCTGGCGGGCCCAGACCTCGAAACGGCGAATGGCAAATATTCCGGCTGTTGTGACCGCGGCCGCGGTCAGGCCGGCGGCAAATGCGATCCAGAAATTCTGCCCCATCTCAGCCCGCTTCACCTGCACGGTGCCTGGCGGCACCGGCCAGGACCCATGGAAAGGCTTGATTGAACGGAACAATAGTCCCCAATACTGGCATTCAAAGCTAACCTTACTAGGCGTCGGCTTGGTTGAGCCAGGTCAATGTCGGCCGGATGGCGGACGGCGGACATTTCGTTATGAATTCAGGAGAAGGGATAATGCCGTGTAACCGGGAGGCCGGCACCGTTCACGAAACAGTTGGCGTATCTGTCGAGAGTCGGAGATTGCAAGAGGCGATTGACGCGTTGACGAGTGCCGGCTTCGACCGCGCCGATCCGAACTTGCGAGATCCCGGACAATCACGATGAACTCTTTCATCATATCCGCGCCGTCCACCAATTTCGGGCCGAGCGCACCGGCAAAGGCTAGCCGGCCGGTCTGGCGCGACCTTGACCCAGGTCAATGGAGGCCGTCGGCCTTTGCGCGATGTTTCGTCGAACAGCGCAGGTGATCCCGCCATGGCCCCCTCGAAAACGACGCTTCAATGAACCGGGTGCTCGACATCGACGGCAAGCTCGTGGGGACGATGCCCGAATTCGCCTGCCATCCGGACGAAGTGCTGCAGCTTTATCGCGCCCTGGTTCTGACGCGGACCTTCGACGCAAAGTCGATCGCATTGCAGCGCACCGGCCGCCTGGGCACCTATGCCTCGTCCCTGGGTCAGGAAGCGGTATCGGTGGGTGCGGCCGCCGCCATGCGGCCAGACGACGTGTTCGTGCCGAGCTTCCGCGAACATGGCGGGCAGCTCTGGCGCGGGGTGACGCTAAAGGAGTTGTTCCTCTATTGGGGCGGCGACGAGCGCGGCAATGATTTCGCCGGCCCGCGCGAGGATTTCCCGATTTGCGTGCCGGTCGGCTCGCATCCGCCCCATGCGGTCGGGGTGGCGCTGGCCTTCCGCCTGCGCGGCGAGCCGCGCGCCTCCGTCTGCGTGCTGGGCGATGGCGCCACTTCGAAGGGCGATTTCGCCGAAGCGCTCAACATGGCCGGCGTCTGGCAGGTTCCCGCCGTATTCCTCATCAACAGCAATGCCTGGGCCATTTCGGTGCCGCGGGCCAGGCAGTCGGCGGCCGAGACCCTGGCGCAGAAGGCGGTTGCCGCCGGCATTCCGGGCGAGCAGGTCGACGGCAACGATGTGATCGCGGTCCGCGCGGTCACTGAGCGCGCGCTGGCGCGGGCGCGCCAAGGGCGGGGACCCAGCCTGATCGAGGCAGTCTGCTTCCGCTTGTGCGATCACACCACCTCGGACGACGCTAGCCGCTATCGCGACGACGCCGAAGTGAGCCGGCATTGGCCGGCGGAGCCACTGATGCGGCTGCGCAACTTCCTGACCGCGGCGGGGCACTGGGACAAGGCCAAGGAAGAGGCCCTGCTGCACGAGTGCAGCAAGGCGGTCGAGCAGGCGGCGGAAGACTATCTCGCCACGCCGCCGCAGCCTGTCGCCGCCAATTTCGATTATGCCTATGCCGAACTGCCCGCCGAGTTGGCGGAGCAGCGCGAAACGGCCATCGTCATTGCGCAAGGTGCCGCATGAGCGAGCTCAGCCTGGTGCAAGCGGTCAATGCCGCGCTCAAGCGCGCCATGAGCGAGGACGCCGCCGTTATCATTCTGGGCGAGGACGTTGGCATCGACGGCGGCGTGTTTCGCGCCACCGAGGGCTTGTTCAAGCAATTCGGCGAGCAGCGCGTGCTCGACACGCCGCTGGCGGAGGCGTCGATTGCCGGCGTGTCGATCGGGCTGGCGGCGCAAGGTTTTCGCCCGGTCGCGGAAATCCAGTTCACCGGCTTCGCCTATAGCTGCATCGACCAGATGCTCAATCACGCCTCTCGCCTGCGCTCGCGCACCCGCGGAAGATTGACCTGCCCTATGGTGCTGCGTTCGCCGGCCGGTGGGGGGATCAAGGCGCCCGAGCATCACTCGGAAAGCCCGGAGGCCATGTTCGCCCATATACCGGGCATCAAGGCCGTCATGCCGTCCTCGCCGGCGCGCGCCTACGGCCTGTTGCTGTCGGCCATTCGCGATCCCGATCCGGTGGTGTTCCTGGAGCCGACCCGGCTCTATCGTGCCGCGCGAGGAGAAGTCGCCGACGACGGCGCGGGCATGCCGCTTGGCCGTTGCGTGACGCTGCGGCAGGGACGCGAGGTCACCATCGTGTCCTGGGGCGCCATGATCAAGGAAGCGCTCGAAGCCGCCGAGCAGCTGGCGGCGGACAATATCGAGGCCGAGGTCATCGACGTCGCCACTCTCAAGCCGCTCGACACCGCCACCATCCTCGAATCGGTCGGCCGCACCGGCCGGCTCGTCATCGTGTACGAGGCGCCGATGAGCTGCGGCTTCGGCGCCGAGATCGCCGCCCGCGTGGCCGGCCGCGCCATTACCAGCCTGCTCGCGCCGATCGAGCGCGTCACCGGTTACGACACCATGATGCCTTACCTGCGCACCGAAGCCCATTACATGCCGAACACCGTCGCCATCGTAGCCGCCGCGCGGCGCAGCATGGCCTACGCATGAAGGCATTCGCGCTTCCCGACCTGGGCGAAGGCTTGGCTGAGGCCGAGATCGTCAGCTGGTATGTGGCGGAAGGTGACCACGTGGTGGCCGATCAGCCCTTGCTGGCGGTCGAGACCGAGAAGGCGGTGGTGGAAATCCCCTCGCCGCAGGCCGGTCACATCGGCAAGCTGCTGGCCAAAGTCGGCGATCACGTCAAGGTCGGCGCGCCGGTAGTTGAATTCGAGGAAGGCGCGCACGCCGAAAGCGGCACGGTGGTCGGCCAATTGGCCGAGCCTCGGTCTGGACCGAAAAAAGCGCCAAGTGCCCCGGCGGCGCCGGCCAGGCCTGCGGTCCATGCCGCACCGGCGGTGCGCGCACGCGCTCGCGAATTGGGCATCGATCTCTCTTCGGTCCCACCGAGCGGTCCCGCTAACACCATCACGCTTGCCGATGTGCAGGCTGCGGCGTCCGGGACGACGCAAGGCGGCGAAACGCTGCGTGGCGCCCGTCGCACCATGGCCGCCAACATGGCGCGGGCTTGGCGCGAGGTCGTGCATGCCACGGTGCAGGACGAGGCCGACATCAAGGCCTGGTCGGCGGACGAGGACGTGACCGGCCGCCTAGTGCGCGCCCTGATCGCCGGCTGCAAGGCCGAGCCTGCGCTGAACGCCAGCTTCAATGCGCAGTCGCTGGCGCTGCGCGAAAATCCGACCATCAATCTCGGCCTGGCGATCGACGGTCCGGACGGACTGTTCGTCCCGGTGCTGCGCGATGTCGCGCGCGCAACGCCGCAGGACTGGCGCCGACGGATCGACGCGTTCAAGCGCGGCGTTGCGGAGCGCAGCTTGGCGCCGGCCGATCTGCGCGGCGCGACCATTTCATTGTCCAATTTCGGCACGATCGCCGGCTGTCACGCGTCGCTGATCGTCATGCCGCCGCAAGTGGCCATTCTGGGCGTGGGGCGCACCATTACGCATGCCGTTCAGTCAAGCGATGGAATAGCACTGCACTGCATGTTGCCGCTGTCGCTGACCTTCGACCACCGCGCGGTTACCGGCGGCATGGCGGCGCGCTTCCTGCGCGCGGTCATCGCCGACCTCGAAGTCGCGCGGTAACGGAGAAATTCATGCAGGAGATGTTTCGTTTCGCCGACGCGTTCGGTCCCGCCCGCATCATCCATATCCATCGCGCCAGCGTCGGCCTGAAAGCGATCCTCGTCGTCGACAATGCCGCATGCGGTCCCACTGTCGGCGGCGTGCGCATGGCGCCGGATGTCTCGCTCGAGGAGTGCTTCGGCCTGGCGCGGGCGATGACATGGAAAAACGCTGCCGCCGGGCTGCCGCATGGCGGCGGCAAGTCGGTCATTTTCGCCGACCACCGCATGCCAGCGGCGCAGAAGGAAGAGATCATCCGCGCCTTCGCCGGTGCGATTTGCGACATCGCCGATTACATCCCCGGCCCCGACATGGGCACCGACGAGCAATGCATGGGCTGGGTCAAGGACGAAACCGGCCGCGCGGTCGGTCTGCCCAGCGCGGTTGGCGGCATCCCGCTCGACGAGATCGGCGCCACCGGCTTCGGGGTCGCTGCCTGCGTCGATGTCGCGCGCGAATTCATCGGGCTCGAGCTGAAGGGCGCCCGCGTGGCCGTGCAGGGCTTCGGCGCCGTCGGCAAAAACGCCGCACGCCTTCTCGCCGAGCAGGGCTGTATCCTGGTTGCGGCAAGCGACAGCAAAGGCACGCTGGCCGATCCTGCCGGGCTCGATATCGGCGCCCTGACAGCACTGAAAGAAGCGGGGCGCTCGCTGCGCGAGCACGACAAAGGCTCGAAACTCGCCATCGATGCGATCGTCGATGTCGATTGCGACATCTGGATTCCGGCGGCCCGGCCCGATGTGTTGCGGGCGGATAACGTGGCGCGGCTGCGCGCCAAGCTGGTTCCGCAGGGAGCTAATATTCCGTGCACGCCTGAAGCCGAGCAGGTCCTACACGAGCGCGGCGTGCTGGTGGTGCCGGATTTTATCGCCAATGCCGGCGGCGTGATCTGTGCCTCGATTGAATATCGCGGCGGCACCCAGCACGCGGCCTTCGACTACATCGATGAACGTATTCGGGCCAATACGCGCGCCGTGCTGGAAGAGAGCCGGCGCGGCAAGGCGCTGCCGCGCGCCGCCGCATTGGCGCTGGCCGAGCGGCGGGTGCGCGCCGCCATGGCGACGCGGCGGTGGCGATAGCTGGCGAGCGAGATCGTCCGGGCGCGACCGTCGGTGCTTCTCAGCAGGCTTGACACTTTGGACAGCAATAGGCCGTGCGGGCGCCGACCTTGAACACCTTCAGGGGCGAGCGGCAGTGCGGGCAACGACCGCCCTTGTGCCGTTCGGGCCGAAGACGCCCTTCGGCCGGATTGATGCGCGCCTGGAACAGGATTTCGTCGGAGAAAATGTTGCCGATGCCGGCCACGGTTTCCTGATCCATCAGCACCGATTTCACATCGCGCCTGCTGCCGGCGACGGCTCTCTCAGCGACGGCGGCGGCAGGGCCTGGGCGACTCTTGCGACTGTGCTCACCCACCGCGAAACTCAACCGCGTCGATCCCTACGCCTGGCTGAAGCTCACGCTTGAGCGCATCGCCGCAGGCTGGCCCAACCGCGACCTGGATGCCCTCATGCCCTGGAATTATCGGGCCGAAGCCTGAACGCCCTCGCCTTCGCGCTTACGATCCATCTAGGTCCTTCTTTGTGAGCCACCTCACACTGGGGCCACGAAAAACTGTTGTATTTGAAATTGCAGCGGGAGGGCGCTGGGCTAATCGCGCTTTCTTGCCCTGTCTAATGCGTTGCCGATGCGGTTTAGCGCCTCGTCAAACCACTGAAGGTGATCGATCAGTTGGGGCTCGCCGTTGACGTCGTCTACTGTAACGACCGATCCAGCGAACATGGAATTCGCCGAGCTTCCATAAATGAACGACACATTTTCAGGTGTCCAAATCTTGAACGGTTTTTCTCGTTTGACGTGCGCGCCAACGTGGCGAATGCCCTTCATGCTCTTGATGAATACGTCGTCGAACGCCTCCTCTAGCGGGGCTCGTTGCGTCGACGTCAGGCGTTCTTTTTCGTGATCGTACCGTTGTGACAACCTATACATCGCGTCATACACATTTTTCCAATGCTCTGGCCTGAATGAGCAGTCTGCGCGACAGTCCTCAACGGCCCGACGAAATTGCTCAAAATCTAACTCAATGCGTTCGAAAGGTTGTGTCATCGGCCATCTACCTAGGCGCGCTGGGACTTCGAGCCGAACGTAATCGCCATCGGCGACCGTCTGATGGTGTCTGTCTGCAATGTACCGATGCTGTGTCCAAGCGACGTATCCGGGCACATGAGCGACCAGGATTTTGCCATTAAGCCGCTGATGCCCGACCTGAGAGATAGGTGACAGATCGTACCGGACACATGGGTAACACTTTTCGCCATTTGGCGGGAGGTATTGATGCCGTGGGACGAGTGTTCGGTAATGGAGGAACGCCTGGGC
>JARRNI010000061.1:0-17877 GCA_037385125.1 Pseudolabrys sp. | reverse complement strand
GGCGTAGCTCGCTGCCAGGAACTTGCGGCCGCCCTGATAGCAGAACGCCGCCACCACGTCGGCATTGTGCTCGAGATCGATGAACAGGCGCAGCGGCTCGCCGTGCCCCCGCCCGCCCGGCAGCTTGGAGGCTTCCAGCGTGTAGAAGCGCCCGTTCGAGCCGAAGATTAGCACCTTGGCGGTGGTCTCGGTGGCGAAGGCGAATTTCAGCTTGTCGCCGCTCTTGAAGCTGACCCCGGAGAGGTCGGCGACGTGGCCGCGCAGCGCGCGGATCCAGCCCTTTTCGGATACCACGACAGTGATCGGCTCGCGCACCGCCATGGCCTGCTCGATCAGCGCCTCGTCGTGCTCGGGCGCGAGCGCAAAGGTGGTGCGTCGCTTGCCGAGGTCGGTCTTGGGGCCGAACTTCTCCTTCAGCTCCTTGATCTGGCCGCCGATCGCCTTCCACTGCTGGGCCGGCGAGCCGATCAGCGATTTGAGCTTCTTCAGTTCGTCGCGCAGCGCCTTTTCCTCGCCGCGGATTTGCATCTCCTCGAGCTTGCGCAAATTGCGTAAGCGCATGTTGAGGATGGCGTCTGCCTGCACCTCGGTGATCTTGAAGGTCTTGATCAAGACGGGCTTGGGCTCGTCCTTGGTGCGGATGATCTTGATCACCTTGTCGAGGTTGAGATAGGCGACCAGATAGCCGCTGAGCACTTCGAGGCGATGCTCGATTTCCGCCAGCCGGTGCTTGGAGCGCCGCAGCAGTACTTCACGGCGGTGGTCGAGCCATTCGCGCAGGGCTTCGGCGAGGCCGACCACCATCGGGATACGGCCCTTCACTAGCACGTTCATGTTGAGCGGAATGCGGTTCTCCAGCTCGCTGAACTTGAACAGCGATTCCATCAGCAAGCCGGCATCGACCGTGCGCGACTTCGGCTCGATCACCAGGCGGATGTCCTCGGCCGATTCGTCGCGGACATCGGCGACCAGCGGCAGCTTGCGCTCGTTGAGCAGATCGGCCAACTTCTCGACCAGCCTGGACTTGTGCACCATCCAGGGAATTTCGGTGACCACGATCAGATAGGTGCCGCGGCCGGTTTCCTCCTTGTGCCAGCGCGCGCGCACGCGGAACGAGCCGCGGCCGCTGTGGTAGGCTTCGGCGATCACCTCGGGCGGATCGACGATGACGCCGCCCACCGGCAGGTCTGGGCCCTTCACCCATTTGAGCAGCGTCTTGCTGCGCGCGTTGGGATTGTCGATCAGAGAGAGCGCGGCGTCGCACAACTCGGCCACGTTGTGCGGCGGGATGGCGGTGGCCATGCCGACGGCGATACCCTGCGCGCCGTTGGCGAGGAGGTTGGGAAAGGCCGCCGGCAGCACCGCTGGCTCATCGCTGGCGCCGTCATATGTGGGGCGGAAATCGACCGCGTCTTCGTCGATGCCCTCGAGCAGCAGGCGGGCGACTTCCGTCAGGCGCGCCTCGGTGTAGCGCATGGCGGCGGCGTTATCGCCGTCGATATTGCCGAAATTGCCCTGCCCGTCGACCAGGGGATACCGCTGGGCGAATCCTTGCGCGAGGCGCACCAGTGCGTCGTAGATCGCCTGGTCGCCGTGCGGGTGGAAATTACCCATCACGTCGCCGACCACCTTGGCCGATTTCTTGAAGGCGGCGTTGGGGTCGAGCCTGAGCAGCCGCATGCCGTAGAGGATGCGACGGTGCACCGGCTTCAGGCCGTCGCGCGCATCGGGCAACGCGCGGTTCATGATGGTGGAAAGGGCGTAGGCGAGGTAGCGCTCCTCCAGCGCCTCGCGCAGCGCGACCTCCTCGACCGCGCCCTTCTCGGGGGGAATCAGCCTTTTGTTCATGCTCCGATAGCTAATGCCTTGCGCCGCCCCGAACAAGCAAATGTGGGCCAAAACCGACCGGTTTTGCCCCGCCCATCCGGCGGGAATACCGCTCAGGCGACGCTCGGCAGCGCGCGATGAAGCGCGGCGATGAAATGGGCACGCTCGTCGGCGAGCGCCAAGCCGCGCGGCTCCAGCACGTAGCGGCTGAGGAACAGGCCGGTGAGCGCGAAGCCGTCGGCGAGATCACGGCCCTGCGGCGCCGCACCGTCGTCGCGCAGGAAGGCCGGCAGGCGCAGCAGCCGGTCGGCGTAAGGCAGGCCGGCCGCGCGCGAGACCGCGCGGCCCGATTTGGGTGACACGTAGTCGAGCTCGTCGAGCGCGCCAGTGGCGGCGCACGCGGAGAGATCGAGACCGAAGCCGAGTTCGGCCAGCGCCTGCAATTCGAAACGCACCACCATGGGCGCGGCGGCGGACGCGTCGTCGAGCCGGTCGAGGATCTCAATCAGCGTGTCATGCAGGCCCTCGTGCGGATCGCGCTCGGGCAACAGCCGCATGAGCGCGGCGAGATGGCTAACGCCGTAGATGGCGTGCGGCGCCGCGAAGAAGCTCGAGGCGCGCAGGCTGAGCGGCTCCACCGTGTAGGTACCGAGATGCTCGTCGAGCCGCGCGCGCCAACTGGCGCTGACCGAATTGCCCGGCTGCAGGATCGGTTTCAGCCGCGACGAGAAGCCGCCGCGCACCAGGCCGAGATGGCGGCCGTGGACGCGCGTCAAGAGTTCGAGGATGCCGCTCGACTCTCCGTGGCGCCTGACGCCGAGCACGATGCCTTCATCGGTCCATTGCATTGGAGCTCAAGGCCTCCAGCATTCCGCAGCGCTCTTCACCCTCCCCTGGAGGAGGGGTCGGCGGACGAAGTCCGCCGGGGTGGGGTGACGCGCGAAAATGTTCACCCCCTCCCGCTCCGCGTTCCGCAAACCGACCTTCCCCCTCCAGGGGCAGATGAAGCGTGCCCGTGGTCCCGCCGGCATCTCATACCCTCGGAAACTCCAGGCCCATCGCCCGGTAGCGCTCCGGGTCCTCTCCCCAGCCCTCGCGCACCTTGACGAACAGGAACAGGTGCACCTTGCCCTCCACCAGTTCTGCGATCTCCTTGCGCGCCGCCTCCCCGATCGACTTGATGGTGCGCCCACCCTTGCCGAGCACGATCTTGCGCTGGCTCTCGCGCTCTACATAAATAGTCTGCTCGATGCGAATGTCGCCCTTGCGCAGCTCTTTCCACACCTCGGTCTCCACCGTGGAGTGATAAGGCAACTCCTGGTGCAGCCGCTCGAACAGCTTCTCGCGCGTGATCTCGGCCGCCAGTTGCCGTAACGGCGCGTCCGACATCTGGTCGGGCGGATAGAGCCAAGGCCCTGGCGGCACGCGTTCGGCCAGCCATCGCTTGAGGTCGGCAATGCCGTCGCCATTGAGCGCCGAGATCATGAAGGTCGCCTCAAACGTCACCTTTTCGTTGGCGGTATTGGCCAGCATCAGCAGCAGCTCCTTGGCGACCAGGTCGATCTTGTTAAGGATCAGCACCTTCGGCTGCCTCACCTCGGCGAGCCGACCGAGGATCGCCTCCGCCTCCTCGTCCAACCCTTTGCGCGCATCGATCAGCACGCCGACCAGATCGGCGTCGTGCGCCCCGCTCCAGGCGCTGGTCACCATGGCGCGGTCGAGCCGGCGCTTCGGCGCGAAGATGCCGGGCGTGTCGACGAAGATGAGCTGGGCCTTGCCTTCGAGCGCAATGCCGCGAATGAGCGCGCGCGTGGTCTGCACCTTGCGCGAGACGATGGTGACCTTGGAGCCGACCAGCGAGTTGAGCAGCGTCGACTTGCCGGCATTGGGGGCGCCGATCAGCGCGACGAAGCCGCTGCGCGTATCGGCGCTCGTTTCGGCGCTATTGTCCATCGACGTGATCGACCGCGACGCCCACCCGCGTCAGCATAGCGGCGGCGGCGGCCTGCTCGGCGGCGCGCTTGGAACTGCCGATGCCCTCGGCCGGCGGCCGGTCGGGCAGCACCACGGCGACGCTGAATTTGGGCTTGTGGTGCGGGCCAGTGCGCGCAACTTCCTGGTAGGCCGGCGTCGGCAGCCCGCGCGCCTGCGCCCATTCCTGCAGCATGGTTTTGGGATCGCGCAGGGCACGCAGCGGCTTGATCATGCGCTCGCCCCAGAACCGGGTCACCAACTCCTCGGCCGCCTTGTAGCCGCCGTCGAGATAGACGGCGCCGATCAACGCCTCGCAGGCGTCACCCAGGATGGTGGTACGCAGGCGGCCGCCGGCGTTGTTTTCCGACGATCCGAGTTTGAGCGCCGGCCCGATGTCCATGACCTTGGCCACATCCGCACAGGTTTCCTTGCGCACCAGGTCGGACAGCCGGCGCGACAGCTCGCCCTCGTTCGCCTTGGGGAAGGCGCGGAACAACAGGTCAGAGATGACCAGGCCGAGCACATGGTCGCCGAGGAACTCCAGGCGCTGATAGCTGTTGGCGCGGCTGCCGCCGGAGAGCGCGGAGATGTGGGTAAGCGCCCGTTCGAGCAGGGTCTTGTCGGCGAATTCATAGCCGATGCGTTGCTCGAGTGCGGCCCTGTCCTTAGCCTTGCTGCGGCTCATCTGACGATCGTGAACAACCTGGTCCAGCGCACCGAGAACGGCCAGCGCCAGAATTCCCAGGCGTGTTCGCCCGGATAGACGGAGAAGAAAATGAGTTGCGCCTTACCGACGATGTTCTCGAGCGGCACCATGCCGACCTGGGAAAAGCGGCTGTCGGTCGAGTTGTCGCGGTTATCGCCCATCATGAAATAGTGGCCCGGCGGCACCGTGTAGACCTGCGTGTTGTCGGCAAAGCCGTGCTGCACCAGGTCGAGGGTATAGAAGGTCTTGCCGTTGGACAGCGTCTCTTTCCAGCGCTTGACCGGGGTCGCCACGCCGGTTTCCTCGGTCTCGATGAAGGGCGCCGCCGGCGCCCGCTTCACCGGCACGCCGTTGATGTGCACGTCGCCGTCGACCACCTGAATCTTGTCGCCGGGCAGGCCGATCACCCGCTTGATGTAGTCGACGGAAGGATCGCGTGGCAGCCGGAACACCACCACATCACCGCGCTGCGGCAGCCAGCCGGCCGGCAAGCGCCCGGAGAACAGCGGCGGCGACAGCGGCAGCGAATATTTGCTGTAGCCGTACGTGTATTTCGACACGAACAGATAGTCGCCCACCAGCAGCGTCGCCTTCATCGAGCCGGACGGGATGTTAAAGGGCTGAAACAGGAAGGTGCGGATCACTAGCGCGATGATCAGCGCGTGCACGACCACGCGCACGGTTTCGGCAATGCCGCCTTCCTTCCGCTTTGTTCCGGATGACACGCTCATCGGCCTTTCGTCCCGCCCTTGAAGGCGCACCGTTCCCCCGGGCGGTCTTGTAGCCGCTGCCACCCCGGGGCGCAATCAAGATCGCCGCAAAGCCGGCATCGCAGCCGCGGATAAGTTGTTGGCGGAATTACGCTTCCCGGCCTGACGCGGGACCGTCCGGTGCAGCTCGTGGCACCGCGGAGATGATGACGATGGCCTGCGCGGTCGGCCCGTCGTCGGTCAAGGAGACGTCGATCGAGACCTCATGGCCCGGCGGCGTAATCGCCTTGAGCCGCTCCAACGCGCCGCCGGTGAGCTTCATGGAGGGCTTGCCGCCGGGCAGGTTGACCACCCCGAGGTCGCGCCAGAATACACCGCGCCGGAAGCCGGTACCAAGCGCCTTGGCGCAGGCTTCCTTGGCCGCGAAGCGCTTGGCATAGGTTTCCACCCGATTCCTGCGCCTGTCCGCCTTGGCGCGCTCGGAGGGCGTGTAGATACGGTCAATGAAGCGATCGCCGTATTTGTCGATGACGCGCGCAATGCGCCGGGCGTCGCAGATATCGGAGCCAAGGCCGATGATCATTATTGCGCACGTGCTTTCTTTCTGCCGCGGTCCATGGCGGCGCGCATGAAGCGCACCGTCTCGACGACCCCCTCGAACACCGCCTCGCCCACCAGGAAATGGCCGATATTGAGCTCGACTACTTCGGGCAGCGCGGCCACCGTCTCGGCGGTGCCGTAATCGAGGCCGTGACCCGCATGCACCTCCAGCCCGTAGCTCTTGGCCAGCATGGCGCCGGCGCGGATTAGCTCCCATTCCGCCTTGGCCTCGGCGCCGCGGCCTTCCGCCAAGGCATCGCACCAGGTGCCCGTGTGCATCTCGATCACCGGCGCGCCAAGCGCCACCGCCGCCTCGATCTGCGCCGGATGCGGGCCGATGAACAGCGAGACGCGCACGCCGGCATGCTTGAGCGCGTGCACCACCGGCTCGAGCTGGGCGCGCTGCTTGACCGCGTCGAGCCCGCCTTCGGTGGTGTGCTCGGTACGCTTCTCAGGCACTAGGCAGACCGCATGCGGCTGGGTGTGCAGCGCGATCTTGAGCATCTCGTCGGTAGCCGCCATCTCGAAATTGAGCGGCTTGTCGATCTCGGCCTTCAGCCGCGCCATGTCGTCGTCGCGGATGTGGCGGCGGTCCTCGCGCAGATGCGCGGTGATGCCGTCGGCGCCCGCCGCGATGGCAAGCTTGGCCGCGCGCACGGGATCGGGGTGGCGCCCGCCCCGCGCGTTGCGGATGGTGGCAACGTGGTCGACATTGACGCCGAGGCGGAGGTGTTCTCGTTTCATTTGATCTTATGAATCATTGTATCTGACTATCGGTTCCCATTCCGGGTCCGCGTCGAAGAAACACACTCCGGCGTCATGCACTAACCGTTCACCCGCTCCGCCTTGGCCACCATCGGCTTGGCGCGCAGCTGCGCCAGAATAGCGGTGAGGTGCTTGAGGTCGTAGACTTCCAGATCGATCATCAGGTCGGTAAAGTCGGGCGCGCGCCGCGTCATGCGGATATTGTCGATATTGCCGTCATGCTCGGCGATCACCTGGGCGATCTGCGCCAGCGAGCCCGGCTCGTTCACGGTCTGCACCGCTAGCCGCGCCGGAAAGCGCTGCGGGGTGGTGTCGTCCGGATCCCAGCGCACGTCGAGCCAGCGCTCCGGTGCGTCCTCGAATTCGCCGAGCGCCGGCGACTGAATCGGATAGATAGTAATGCCCTCGCCCGGCGTGATAATGCCGACGATGCGGTCGCCCGGCACCGCGCCGCCGTCCGGCGCGAAGCGGATCGGCAATTCGCTGTTGATGCCGCGGATCGGGATGGCCGGGCCCTGCGTGTCGGGCACCTTGAACTTGACAGAGGTGAGCCGCTTCAGGCCGAACCAGCCGCTTTCCGATTTCGGCCGCTTCGCCATGGCGGCGGCGCGCTCCTCCTTGTAGTCCGGATACATGGCGCGGGCGACGTCGGAGGCCTTCAGCTCGCTGCGCCCCACCGCCGCCATCACTTCCTCCACCGAGGCGCGCGCCAGCCGCGGCAGCGCGCCGGTGAGCTTCTCGTCGGAATAGGCGATCTTGGCGCGTTGGAACAGGCGCTCGACAATGCGGCGGCCGAGGCCGGCATATTGCTCGCGCACTGCCATGCGCGTCGCGCGTCGGATGGAGGCGCGCGCCTTGCCGGTGACCACGATCGTTTCCCAGGCAGCCGGAGGCGCGGTCTGCGCCTTCGAGACGATGACCTCGACCTCGTCGCCGTTGACGATCTCGGAGGTGAGCGGCGCGATCTTCCCGTTAATCTTGCAGCCGACCGCGGTATTGCCGACGTCCGTGTGCACCGCATAGGCGAAGTCGATCGGCGTCGCCTTGCGCGGCAGCGCGATTAGCTTGCCCTTGGGCGTGAAGCAGAACACCTGGTCGTGGAACAGCTCCAGCTTGGTATGCTCGAGGAACTCCTCCGGGTTGGAGCCTTCGGCCAGGAGCTCGATGGTGCGGCGCAGCCAGGCATAGGCGCCCGACTCGCGCGACAAAAGCTCGGTGGGCGAGCCGGCATCGTCCTTGTAGAGCGCGTGCGCGGCGATGCCGTATTCGGCGATCTCGTGCATCTCGGTGGTACGGAACTGCAGCTCGACGCGCTGCTGGCCCGGGCCGATCACCGTGGTGTGGATAGAGCGGTAGTCGTTCGCCTTCGGCGTCGATATATAGTCCTTGAAGCGGCCCGGCACCACCGGCCAGGTGGTGTGCACGATGCCAAGCGCCTGATAGCAGTCGGCCGGCGTCTTGACGATGACGCGGAAGCCGAAAATGTCGGAAAGCTGCTCGAAGCCGACCGACTTGCGCTCCATCTTGCGCCAGACCGAATAGGCGCGCTTGCGCCGCCCCTGCACTTTCGCCTCGATGCCGCGGTCGGCGAGCTTCCTGGCAAGCTGCTGCTCGATCTCGGCGATGAGGTGCTTGTCGCGCTCGGCGAGCGCATTGAGCCGCCCGCTCACCACCGCATAAGCTTCTGGATAGAGCTCGCGGAACGCCAGGTCCTCGAGCTCCTCGCGCATCTCATGCATGCCCATGCGGCCGGCGAGTGGCGCATAGATTTCCAGCGTCTCCTCCGCCGAGCGTCGGCGCGCCACGGCCGGCATGTAGTCGAGCGTGCGCATGTTGTGCAGACGGTCGGCGAGCTTGATCAGCAGCACACGCACGTCGTCGGCGATGGCGAGCAGCAGCTTGCGCAGGTTCTCGGCCTGCTTGGCTTCCTTGGTGACCAGATCGAGCTTCTTCAGCTTTGTGAGCCCCTCGACCAGCGCGCCGATGTCGTGGCCGAATAGATGATCGATTTCGGCGCGGGTCGCTTCCGTATCCTCGATGGTGTCGTGCAGCAGCGCCGCCGAGATTGTTGCGTCGTCGAGCTTGAGGTCGGTCAGGATGGCCGCGACCTCGATCGGATGGGAAAAATAGGGGTCGCCCGAGGCGCGCCGCTGCTCGCCATGGGCCTTCATGGCGTAGACATAGGCGCGGTTGAGCAGGGCTTCGTTCGTATCGGGATTATAGCGGCGCACTCGTTCGACCAGGTCGTACTGCCGCATGATCTGCGGCGTCCGGGGCGGCATCGGCTTCTCGCCCACCTCACGCGCCAGTGCGGCACTCGGCATCAGCGGCGCCCGCGTGGGCGACTGCTTCTGCATCCGTGGCAGATCCGGGCGTGCCTGCGCCATTAAAATACCTCGCGGCCGCCGAACCGGGAGCGGAAACGGGCGCCGGCGGCCATTCCGCCCTTAGATATCACGTTGTTAAGAGTGGGTGTCCAGGCAATTCTTTCAAGATCAACGGCTTAGGTCGGCGGCCCGTCGTCTTCGGGTACATTTTGTACCCGCATCCCGGCCAGGACCGACAGTTCCGCGATAAGCGCCCGTAGCTGGTCGGGGGTCAGGGCTCGCCTGAAATATTAATCGCATTGTTCCTCGACCATGAAGTGAACGGTGCCGTCCGTGCCGACATACGGCTCAATGTCGACTATCCGGGCGTCCCGTAGCATGTCGAACACATGAAGCCCTCCCAAGAATAGCCAGGAAAAGGTAGGCCAGTAGAAGCCGCGGGATGAGGCAGACATAGGCCCGCGTACAGGGGGGAATAATTATAGGCCTGTTGCGGCAGCCGTTGGCCAAGCTCTTGCCTATCTTTTGTGATAAACTTATTAATTTAAAAATGGCGACTCCAACTCTCTCCAGATTGCATCATCGTTACGCTCAGGAGGAACAGGGGTGCATGTATCTGCACAAGCTCGATGCTTTTTGGTTATTCGATGGATGATGGCCTGCACCGGGTGGATCATTATTGCCACCCAAGTACACGCGCAAACGTCCCCATCGACCACAGCGAAGACTGAAGCGGCCGCCATCTATAATCCGCTTAACGTGCCAACTCGTGACGAGATCGCGGAGCAGCGGCTAGGATCAGCCGCAGGTTGGAGATTACCCCGGCAACCCTTCATGCGCGAAATTTTTTGGCGCGACGTGATGGGGCGGGATTTCACAGCCGACACGCCACCATTTATTCGTGATTCCCTTTTGCAATTCGTCACCCGCACCTATTACATGAACCGCGACAATTTCAACGGGTCCCGGTCGCAGGCTTGGACCGCCGGGGGCTGGTTGGCATACCGATCGGGCTTGATTGCGGACTTCCTTGGTGTCCACGCGGCTTTTTACACTTCGGAAAAGCTTTACGGTCCATTCAATGAAGGTGGCACGGCGCTGCTGACGCCAGAGCAAGAACCGCTCACCATGCTTGGACAGGCCTACGGATTTGCGCGAATTTATGATCAGGAGCTTCGTGGTGGCCTCGAATTGGTGAACACGCCGCTCATTAATCCGGACGACAGTCGCATGGTGCCGAACACGTTCGAAGGTGTGCAACTGGTTTCGCTTCCGGTAAAGAATCGTATCTACGACTACGCTCTTGGCTATTTATGGGATATTAAGCAGCGCGACTCGAATGATTTCATATCGATGTCGGATGCTTTGGCGGGTGCTGACGTTGTGGATCGCGGGGCGCCCTTCGGCATGCTCAAACTCCGGCCAATCCCCGGTCTTTCAACCGCCTTCATGGATTATTATGTCCAGGACTTCGCAAACACCGGGTTCGCGCAGGTCGAGTACACTTTGCAACTACCCAAAGGCGCTCCGCAGTGGAGTATAGGTGCGAATGTCGTCGATCAGCGTAGCGTCGGGTCTAACCTACTAACTGGCAGCTCCTTTCAGACGTATCAGGCATCCGCCAAGGTGCAGATAAGCCACGCTGGATGGACGGTGTTTGTCGCTGGTTCAATTAACGGTGATGGCCAGCAGATCTACTCCCCTTACGGGTTCAACCCGAACTACACTAACATGCAGGAAGCCTCATTCGATTATGCTGGTGAGAAAGCTTTTGGCGGCAGCATAGCCTACGATTTCAGCTACCCGTTTGTCGGCCTATCCGGCCTATCGGCCGGAGTTTGGTACACTCGTGGCTGGGATGCTATTAATCCAATTACGAAATCTGGGATACCCGATCGGGAGGAATTGGACCTTTGGGCTCAGTACCGACCGTCGGAGGGCCCATTGAAAGGCCTCCGCGTCAAAGTGCAATATGCGGATGTCTGGCAGAACGACAACGTACGAGCAGATCAACCGGAATTTCGTTTCATCGTTGATTACACAGTCCTATTTAGAGCGGATTCCGGTCTGGCTCAACGGGATTCCCAAAGATGCCAAGCCGCTTGCGCCAATGGCTCAGGTCCGAGCGCTCGTGCGGGAAAATGTGCTGGAGGAACTCCTCGCCGGTGAAGTACTGGAAATAGGGATCATAGACCCAACGCTCGCAGACCCCTCACCTCATCCGACAGCGCGTAGATGTGCTTGAGCAGCCAGAGCCCGACGACGAAGCGGCTCGCGATGCCGGGGCGGCCCTTCTTGCTGTAAAGCGGCGCGATCTCATCATCGAGCCAGACCCAATCGAGCTCGCCTGCGCTGCACCAACTCGTGCTTCATGTCGATGATCTGGTCGAGCCTGGCCCGGAACGGATCGCCTTCGTCCGTGGTCTTGCACTGCTTCGGTCGCATCGATCCCTCCGATGCAACCACAGAATCACGATCCGCGATTCAGCGGAATAGCAAAAACAAAATTGTAAGCTACCGCCCCTCCAGAACCCGAAAAGCTTGCAATCTCAACCCGGCAAAATCCCCAGAAAACGACTCACGCTCAATGGCTTGGGGCGTTTTTACGGGCGACTAAGTACCCGGAATGTACCCCGGACACCTCCGGAACGGTCGGAACGGCCGGGCCGATCGGACGAGAAACCCGCAATAACCGGACACATCGGATAGCCCGGACGCCCCCCTTATTCCACGTTGTTTTGCCGCCGCTGCAAGGCTTGCGCGCATTGGATTGCCAATACGCATACGGCCCGGCGCAAAGGCCGGGCCGTCAACGCGATTTTCAACGTAAAAGCCGGCGGTCCGGCTATTCCACGTCGTCTTCCGGCACCTCTTCCGGCGGCGCCAGGCCTTCGAGGCCCTTGAGCAGCTCTTCCTCGGTCATGCGGTCGGCAGTGACCTCGGTATCGTCGGAATCGACCCCGGTGCCGGCACCGGCGCCCGCCAGCGGCACCTCGGGCTCCGGCTCGTCGACCTCGACGTATTTCTGCAGGCTATGGATCAGGTCTTCCTTCAGATCGCCGGGCGACACGGTGGTCTCGGCGATCTCGCGCAGCGAAACGACCGGGTTTTTGTCGTTGTCGCGCTCCACGGTAATCTGTGACCCGGACGAGATCATGCGCGCCCGGTGGCTCGCCAGCAGCACGAGATCGAAGCGGTTCTCAACCTTGTCAATGCAGTCCTCTACGGTGACACGGGCCATCGGCTCGTCACTCCCTCGCGGTGGAACTTTGCGTGAATTCGACCGCTAGGTATCCCCTGCACATCAAAAATTCAAGCATTTTTGTCTTGGTTTGGCCGCACCCGTCTGTTACCCGGTCTTTTCGCAAGCAGGCCGACCGGTACGGGATTTTATTCGGCAACGGCATGATTGCGCGGGCGCCGGCTCAGATTGATCGCCGCCGCCGTTAACCGTTAACGCCGATCCCATATTTCGCGCCTTCCCGCTCCCCGCGGGGCACGTCCGGGATGTGGAAATCGGATTTGCATTACGAGGACCGTGAGAGAAAGCCATGACAGTCGCCGGCGAAAAAATCGCTTTGTTCATTGACGGCGCCAATCTCTACGCCACCGCCAAGTCGCTCGGATTCGACATCGACTACAAGCGCCTGCTGCGCGAATTCCAGTCGCGCGGCTATCTGCTACGCGCCTTCTATTACACCGCGGTGATCGAGGATCAGGAATATTCCTCGATCCGCCCGCTCATCGACTGGCTCGACTACAACGGCTACTCGGTGGTCACGAAGGCAACCAAGGAGTTCGTCGACCAGACCGGCCGGCGCAAGGTCAAGGGCAACATGGACATCGAGCTCGCCGTCGATGCCATGGAGGTTGCCGGCACCATCGACCACATGGTGCTGTTCTCCGGCGACGGTGACTTCCGTTCGCTGGTGGAGGCGGTGCAGCGGCGCGGCGTGCGCGTGACGGTGGTCTCGACCGTCTCCACCCAGCCGCCCATGGTGGCGGACGAGCTGCGCCGCCAGGCTGATGTGTTCATCGACATCGTCACTTTGCAGGGCAAGATCGGCCGCGATCCCGCCGAGCGGGCGGCGCGCGAAGGGCGCGGCCCCCGCGAGGACCGCGAGGGCGGCCACACCCCGCAATTCCTCCAGCGGTCCACCCGCGAGCGCGCGGGCGCCGGCGCCCCGGTCGACGACGAGGAAGGCTACGACTAGCAACCGGCGTATGGCTGCCACCGAGGGCAAGCCGGGGCGCGACTGCCCGCGCTGTCCGCGCCTCGTCGCCTTCCGCAAGGAGTGGCGCAGACGAGAACCGACCTGGTTCAACGCGCCGGTACCCTCCTTCGGGCCCGTTGACGCAAAGCTGCTGATCGTCGGTCTCGCGCCCGGCCTGCAAGGCGCCAACCGCACCGGGCGCCCCTTCACCGGCGACTACGCCGGCGTGCTGCTCTACGAGACGTTATTGCATTACAAGTTCGCGCGCGGGGAATACGGCGCCGATCCCGACGATGGCCTGACGCTGACCGACTGCCGCATCACCAATGCGGTGCGCTGCGTCCCGCCGGAGAACAAGCCGACGCCGGCGGAGATCAGGACCTGCCGGGAGTTTCTCATCCCGACCATCCATGAAATGAAACGCCTGCGCGCGATCCTCGTGCTCGGCCGCGTCGCCCATGAAAGCGTGGTAGCGGCGCTGGCGGGCAAGAAATCGGCCGCGCTGTTCAAGCACGGCAGCCGCCATGAAGTCGGCGGCTACGCGCTGTTCTCCAGCTATCACTGCTCGCGCTACAACACCAATACCGGCGTGCTGACGCCGGAAATGTTTCAAGATGTTTTCCGCAATGTTCGCGCATTCGTGAACCGCGGCCACAATTAATTAAGTCTACGCAAAAGAAGAAAGGATGGTCCGGGCGGACAAGGTCCGACGCAATCGCGCGCTACATTGCCGACACACCGCTTACGGCGCGTTTTATTCAAACCGGATTCATTTGATTGACGAGATCCATACAGGGCGTTCCTAAGGATGGCCAACATGATACCACCGCCCAACAAAAGGGGCTCACGATAGATCAAGTTGTCGAGCAAGCGCCGCACGCGGACATCCTGTCGTTTCCGCAGATGTCGCGGTAAGATGGAAAGATGTTGCAGACCGTCTTGAACAACATGTCGCAAGGCGTCTTGATGTTCGATTGAGAAACCGATTAACCTTTTGCAATACCCGATACGTGCAAATGTATGGATTATCTGCGGAAATCGCCCGGCCGGGGCGCTATTTGCGCGACCTGCTCGTTCACCGCATTCAGACCGGCAATTTTTCGGAAGATCCCGACGACTACATTGCCCGGCTCAAGGACGGCATCGCCGAAGGCGCGACTTTTACGAATATCGCGAACCTGGCCGATAACCGCGTGTTCTCGATCGTGAACAGGCCGATTGCGGGCGGCGGATGGCTGGCGACCCACGAAGACATCACCGAGCGGCGGCGTTCCGAGCAGCAGATCGCGCATATGGCACGGCACGATACGCTGACCGACCTGCCCAATCGCATTTTGCTGCGCGAGACGCTGGAGCACGAGCTCAAGCGCGTCAGCAGGGGCGAATGCTTGGCGGTGCTCTGCCTCGATCTCAATCAATTCAAGAGCGTCAACGATGCGCTCGGGCATCCGGCCGGGGACGGATTAGGAACCCGATCCGCTGTTGCGCAACGCCGATATGGCGCTCTACGGCGCCAAGGCCGACAGGCGCGGCATTTACCAGTTCTCCGAGCCCGAGATGAACACCCGCATGAAAGCGCGACGTGAGCTGGAGATGGACCTGCGCAAGGCGCTGGTCAGCAAGGAATTCGAGCTGCATTATCATCCACTGGTCGATCTGCAGACGAATGAGGTCAACGGCTTCGAGGCGCTGCTGCGCTGGAACCATCCCAAGCGCGGCCTGGTGTCGCCGGCCGAATTCATCCCGCTGGCCGAAGAGACCAGACTTATCGTACCGCTCGGCGAATGGGTCCTGAAAGCCGCCTGCTACGAGGCCGTCGATTGGCCGGAGCACATCAAGGTCGCCATCAACCTGTCGCCCGCCCAATTGAACAATCGCAACCTCTTGAACATGGTCAAAAGGGGCACTGGCGGAAATCGGCATGCCGCCGCACCGGCTGCAGCTGGAAATCACCGAGACCGTGCTGTTGCAGAACACATTCGCGACCTTGGCCACGCTCCATGAACTGCGCAAGCTCGGCGTCCAGGTAGCGCTGGACGATTTCGGCACCGGTTGTTTTCGCTCAGTTATCTGCGCAGCTTCCCGTTCGACAAAATCAAGATCGACCGGTCTTTTATCCAGGACCTATCCAATGGCGCCCAGCCGATGGCGGATCGTGCAGGCGGTCGCCAACCTTGCCAAGGCCTCAACATGATGTCGACGGCAGAAGGCGTGGAAACCCAGCAGCAATTGGAAATGCTGCAGGCGATCGGCCGCACGGAAATGCAGGGCTATCTGTTCAGCCGCGCGCGACCGGCCAAAGAGATCCGGCAGTTCTTTGGACCGGCGCCGGCGCCCGCCGGCATGACGGGTGCGGCCTAACCGCCCTTTTGCAGCCAGGCCAGCACCTGCGCCGCGCTTCTATCCGGCGGAAACACCGGATAGAACACCTTGGTGATGAGGCCATCGTCGACCACCCATGCCATGCGCATCAGCAGCGTCATGCCGGCGACGGTGAAGGTCGGCAGCCTGAGCGCGTTGGCGAGCGCCAGTTTCTCGTCCGACAGGAGTGGGAACGGCAGATGCAGCCGCGTCGCCGCTTCCCGCTGGTAGATGGTGTCCTGGGTCGACAAACCGTAAAGGTGCGCCACACCCAACTGGGCGGCGGATCGACGCCCGGCACGCCGGTGCGCGGATAGGTGTAGACCACGCTGCGGCCGGCCAGCGCCGACAGATTGACCGGCGCACCGGCGGTGGCCGGCAGTGCCAGGTTGGGCAGCCGTATCCCGGCAAGATGATCGGTTGCCCCGTCGTCCTGCGGGATCGGGATATCGGAGGGCAGAAAGGTCGGATTATGTGTGCCCGGTGCCTCGGCCATCGCGCGTCTCCCGCTCTTTGGCGTCTCACGCCACCTCTGAGACCAGCACGGTGACGCCGCCGGTGGCGAAATTGGCAAGATCGGCCACCGTCGCCTTGGCTTCGGGCGTATCCATCACGCGCTTCATGTGGGCGGCATCGTCGAAATAGAGATCGGCCATGCGGTAGAAGGCCGGCGCGCTGCCGTCCGGGGTGCCAACCACCTTGGATAATTCAATTTTGCGCACACCCTGCATCTTGCCGGCGATCGGCATATGGGTTTCGGCGTAATATTTCTCGAAGGCGGCCGGGTCTTTCGGCTGCCCGTACAGGACGCTCATTTTCACCATAGCTTGGGTCCTCCCCATAGGTTCAAAATTGCCGCACGAAGCTGCCGGCATTTTTCCGTCGCCCCCGCTCGTTCTTAGTTTCCTTTTGCCCCCGCTCCTTTCTACCCCATTTTCCCGCGGTAGGACATGAATTCCATCAGAGAGCCGTCCGGATCCCGAAAATACACGCTGGTGCCCGAGCCCTTGGCGCCGAAACGCTGCAGGGGCCCGCGCTCGACGGCAATGCCGTGGCGCTCGAGGTGAGCCACCGCCTCCTCGATCGGCCCGTCCCATTCGAAGCACAGATCGCTGTTGCCCGGCTGCACCGGCAGCTGCGCCACTTCCGCCGGCTTGACGCCGGGCCCGTGCACGTTGAGCTGCTTGTCGCCGAAGCGGTAGGCAAAGCCCACCGGCCGCGCCACCAGCTCGGCGCCCATTACCTCGCTGTAGAACTTGTTGGAGCGCTCCCAATCGGAGACGTGGATGACGCAATGATCGAGCCTGGTCGGTACCGCCATGGTCAAACTCCGAGTTTTTTGCCGACACGCGCGGCGACCGCCTGGCGCGCCGCGTTCAACGGCGCCATGCGGCTTTTGAGCTTTTCGACGAGCGCCGGCGCGGCCGTCCGGGGCGAGCCGGAATCGAATGGCGGGGCCGGATCGTATTCGATCTGCAATTGGATTGCGCGCGCCACCTCCTTGCCTTCCAGCATGGCGGCGAGCGTGAGCGCGAAATCGATACCCGAGGCGACACCCGCCCCGGTCACGATATTGCCGTCGATCACCACCTTTTCGCTGACCGGAATGGCGCCCAACAGCTTCAGGTGATCGATCGCAGCCCAATGGCTGGTGGCACGCCTGCCCTTCAGAAGGCCCGCCGCGCCCAGCACCAGTGAGCCGGTGCACACCGAGGTAATGTATTGGGCGCCGGCCGCCTGGCGGCGCAGGAAGCCGAGCGCTTCCTCGTCTTCCATCAGGTCCTGCTGCCCGGGGCCGCCCGGCACCATGATCACGTCGAGCGGCGGGCAGTCGGCATAGCTGATGGTCGGCACGATCTGCATACCGCGGTCGGTGGTGACGGGTTCGAGACTATGCGCCACCAGCTCGACCGCGGTGTCCGGCAACCGCGCCAGCACCTCGTAGGGCCCGGTCATGTCGAGCTGGGTCATGCGCGGAAAGATCAGCATGCCGATGCGGCGCGTCATGATGCCTAACCCTTCTCCCGCAGCAGCCGCCCCTTCTCGCGCTCCCAGGAGCGCTTCTTCAGCGTCTCGCGCTTGTCGTGCAGTTTCTTGCCCTTGGCCAGCGCGATCTCCAGCTTGGCGCGTCCGCGTTCGTTGAAGTAGAGCTTGAGCGGCACGATGGTCATGCCCTCGCGGTCGACGCCGCCGGCCAGCCGGTCGATCTGGCGCTGGTGCAGCAGCAGCTTGCGCGGCCGCTTGGGCGCGTGATTGTTGTGGGGCCCGGCCTGCTTGTATTCGGGAATGTTGGCGTTGATCAGCCAGATCTCGCCGTTCTTGGCGTCGGCATAGGACTCCGCGATGGTCGCCTTGCCCTGGCGCAGCGATTTCACTTCGCTGCCGGTCAGCGC